>CBDVCB010000004.1:0-62276 GCA_965372395.1 uncultured bacterium | reverse complement strand
GGGTGAATGTGCCGTTCAATGGGGCTTAACTAAGTGCCATTCGGGTCAGTCCTTTTATATTGGTATCTGGCATGTTTAGGATCATGGATCTTCAAGGGGGTTTTGTTATCTTCAATCTTCCGATGCGGCTTTGGCTTTTTCAGGGGGCGCCGTTTCCGCATTGCGGGGCTGGCCACCGAGGAGGACGACGACCTCTTCTTGGACGTGTTCGAGTTCGTCGAGCTTGAGTTCGGGATCGATGACCATGAAGCTTTCGCCGGTTTTCTTGTGTTCGTAGATGCGCAGCTTGCGGCCGTCCTCCGTCTTTTGGATATCGCGCTCGACGAGGATCTTCTTGCGTTCGAGCATGACGGTCAGGATGAATATGGCGTTGAGGCTTTCATCGCTTTCCTTGGCCAGTAGCTTGCGCAACAGCGACTCGGCGTTTTCCTTTTTTATCGCCTCTTCCGCAGGGGGCGGCGGAACGATGAAGACGGTCTGCCACGTGCTCGATGCGGAGCCGTCCCCCTCGCGACATTTCTCGCAAAAGTCCTGCCGCGTGTATTCGCCCTCGTCGAAACGGAGGCGGGAGTAGAGCACCTGCTTGTTCTGGAATTCCTCTTCGCACCCGTCGCACGCCTTGGCGCACTTTTTCACGTGCCAGTTGTCAACATTCTCGCGTCCCATGAAACTCCTTTTACCTTTCTCCGTCCTTTTCCCAGATAATGTGGCGCTGCTGCCAGAAGTAGACGATGCCGGACCAGGCGGTGACCAGCGCGACGCCGAGCCCCAGCCACCAGGCAAATGCGCTGTCTGGAACCGGGAGCCAGCTTTGTTCCCAGATCAATCCGAAGAAGAGCAGGCAAATGGCAAGCATCTGCACGGTGGTCTTGACCTTGCCCCAAATGCCCGCCGGCATCACAATCCCCTTCTCGATCATCAGCAGGCGCATGCCGGTCACCATGAATTCGCGGGCGACAATCAGCACCACCATCCAAGCGCGCAGGCTGTCGAGTTCGACAAAGCCAATGAAGGCGGCGCAGACGAGCACCTTGTCGGCCAGCGGATCCATTAGCTTGCCGAAGGAGGTGCAGCCAAAAAAGTTGCGGGCGAGGTAGCCGTCGAGCGCATCGGTAATGCTGGCGATGATGAAGATGGCCAGCGCGGCGATTCGGGCGTAGGGGAAGTCGATGCTCATGCAGACCATCATCACGGCGGTCATCCAAAAGCGGCTAATGGTCAGGTGGTTCGGAAGGCTTTTCATTCTGTCCATTCGTCCATTTCTACTCCCCCACTGCGATTTCGCCGGGTTTCACCAGATAGGCATCCGGTGCATTTTTAAACAACAGCTCCCGTTCGACCAGCGCCGCACCGCCTGCCGCCGGGACGGTTTCATCGTCGGAATCGCACTGCTTAACGGCGAAGAGAATGATGAGTAGCGCCAAAATGCCCGCTCCGGAAATCGCCAGGGTTTTCGGGGAAACCCTGGCTCCGGAAAGATTGGCAATGGCTTGGTTGACGCCACCGAACACCTGCTTGCCTTCACCGGTGGCCGGCGTTGGGCTTTCCACCGAAAGCTGGTCGACCGCGGCGAGGTTCTGGCGGACTTCATCGCTCAGTTGCCGCGCGACCTTGGGCACATGCTGCTCCATATATTCATCCACCAGCGGCTGGGCGTCGAGTCCCAGATACCGGGCATACATCTTGATGAAGCTCTTGGCGTAGACCGGCGCGGAGAGTGCGCCGAAATCGTCGCATTCCATCGCTTCGATAAACTTGGATAGGATCTTCGTGGCGTGCCCCGCCTCGGAGACGCTGACGCCCTTGGCTTGACGGGCCGTTTCGAGCTTTTGCCCGATGGTTCCGATATTCAGGCTAGTCTGTTGCATCGTTTTCCACTCCTGGGTTCTGGGGAATCTCCCCGTCAAGGTCGATCAAGATCTCGCGCGGTCCGGCGCCGTCCGGCGGGCCGATCATGCCGCGCTCTTCGAGCAGATCCATTAGGCGCGCGGCGCGGGTGTAGCCGATGCGCAGCCGCCGCTGTAGCGACGAGGTGGAGGCGCGCTTGGTTTGGCGGATCACTTCGATCGCCTGTTCGAGGATCTCGTCGTCCTCGCCACTATCCATTTCGGGCAGTTCGGTTTCTTTCTTTTCCATCTTGGCGTGGATTTCGGCAATGAATTCGGGCTGGCCCTGCTCCTTGCAGAAATCCGTGACCCGTTTGATCTCCGCATCGCTGGTGAACACCCCCTGCGAGCGGATCAGCTTGTCCGATCCGGGCGGAAGGAGCAGCATATCGCCTTTCCCGAGCAGGGTGTCGGCCCCCATGCGGTCGAGGATGGTACGGCTGTCGACCTTTGCCGTCACTTTAAAGGCAATGCGTACCGGGAAGTTGGCCTTGATCGTGCCGGTGATCACCTTCACGTCCGGGCGCTGCGTGGCCAGAATCATGTGAATGCCCGCCGCGCGCGACTTGGCCGCGAGGCGCGCGATGCCCGCCTCGATTTCCGCCTGGGCAACATGCATCAGATCGGCCAGCTCATCGACCACAATGACGATATAGGGCAGTTTTTCCGGAATGGTTTCCTTTTTCTCTTCCTGCCCGCCCGTTTTTTCATCCCCGAACATGTCCGTCTGTTTTTCAATCACCCTCGCATTAAAGCCGGGGAGGTCGCGCACACCGGCCTGATTGAACCATTTGAAGCGGCGTTCCATTTCGTCGATGGCCCATTTCAGGCCCAGCGCCACTTTCTTGGCGTTGGTGATTACGGGAACGACCAGGTGCGGAAGATTGCTGTAGTCGCGGAACTCGACGGTCTTGGGATCGACCAGGATCAGCCGGAGTTCGTCCGGTGTGCGCCGCATCAGCAGGCCGGTCAGGATGGAATTCATGCAGACGGATTTACCCGCCCCGGTCGCGCCGGCAATCAACAAATGCGGCATTTTGCTCAGGTCGGAAATAAGCAGGTTTCCGCTTACATCCTTGCCTAGCGCCAGAGGCAGTTCATATTTATCCGAGTGGAACTTGGGGTTTTCAATCAGTTCGCGGAAAAAGACCGACTGGCGCGTCGGATTCGGAATCTCGACGCCGCACACCCCTTTGCCGGGAATCGGCGCCTGGATACGGATGCTCTCCGCATGCATCTTCAGCGCCAGATTATCGGCCAAACTCTTGATGCGCTCAACCCGCACACCGGCGGCGGGCAGGATTTCGTAGCACGTCACCACCGGCCCCTGCTGCACGCCCGTCACTTTGGCTTCGACGCCGAACTCCTCGAGTGCGTTCTGCAGAACCTCGGCGGTATCCGCAATTTCGCTGGGCGACATCCCCTTGCCTTGCGTCACGGGCGGGTCGAGCAGATCGAGCGACGGCAGCCGGTAGTTCGCGTGGGTTTCGCCATCGATCTCGGCGAACTCCTTTGCCGGATCCGGCTTGGGCTTGGGCTTGGCGGGCATCTTGGGCTTCGGCTTCTCCCCGTCCGATTTTTGCACCACCGGCTTCGGGGACTTGGCTTCCACCGCCGCTTGCTGCGCGGCAACGATCTGCTGGATATCGACGGCATCCTTCGCCTCGGGCTTCGCTTTCGGCTTGCGCGGTGCGCGCTTGCGCTTCGGTTTTTCCATCACCTCTTCCGGCGTCGGCGGCTCCATCTTGAGGGCTTTGACCCATTCCCACAACCGCTTGCACAAATCGATGATATGCAGGTCGAGCATGCGGGTGACCGCGATGGTAAACAGCACGACGAAAACAATGCCTGCGCCCATGTGGCCAATCCAATAGCCTAGGCCGAGCGACCGCTGCGCCAGCATCTCGCCCATCAGGCCTCCGGGACTGCCGATATTCAGGCGCTCCACCAAGGTGAACCAAATCTGCTGCATGTCCAGCAATCCGGCCAGGCAAAACAGGGCCAGCAAGAACCAAAGAAAGCGGGGGTAGATCTTGCGCGACGACCGCAGCACCGCCGACACGCCGATCCAGAGGATGCAAAAGGGAATCACATAGCCCGCCACGCCAAAATACATGAATGCGGCATAGGCCGTACGCGCACCAAAGGGGCCGATCCAGTTATGCGAGCCCGGTTGGTTGCTGAACAACCCGATATCCGCCGGATTGTACGATAGAACGCCAAGCAAAAGCATCAGCCCCAGCGTGCCCGTCAGAATCCCCGCAATCTCCCGCCAACCCGAACGAACGGGTTCTTCTGTCTTTGTTTTCGCCATTCGAGGAATATAGAAGAATCCGCTCCGTCAAATCAAAGGGATTCACAAGGTTTGGAACAATCCGTCAAATGGATCGGGTTGGGGAAGAGATGCCCCGTTTCCTCGCCGACGGATGGATGGATTTTTATATAGTATATGATATAAAAAGGCCTAATTAGGGTCGTTTTTGGGTCGAAATATATGATAAACGGATATTTTTACGGCCTTTCCACGAGCTTAACGGGAACGATTTTCAGTCATATTGCGGCGAAACGGAAAAGATTGCGGACGGTGAAGGCGAGGTCTTCGGGGGCGTGGGCGATGCAGGCCTCGAGCGAGATGTGGCCGGCGGAAATGCTGAAGGCATAGTCGAAGGTGTCGGTGAAAAGATCCAACTCGCCCTGCAAGGCTCCGGAAAGGAGGAGGCTTTTCGCGCCGTGTTCGCGCGCCATCCCGGCGAGTACGGAACAGAGTTTCCCCGAGGCCGTTTGGCCGTCGGTGCGTCCCTCGCCAGTGATGAGCAGGTCGGTTCCTGCGAGCGCGTCGGACAAGCCGACGGTATCGGCGATGAGTGCCGCGCCCGGAAGAATTTCGGCATTGCAGAAAGCGCGCAGGCCATAACCCAGCCCGCCCGCCGCGCCGTCGCCGGGCGCGCCTTCCACTCCCAAGAGCCTTTGAAGGTTAGCGAGCCCGGCGTCGAGCACTTCAACCATTTCGGGGGTCGCGCCCTTTTGCGGGCCGAATATGGCGGCCGCGCCGTTCGGGCCGGTCAACGGGTTGGTCACGTCGCATGCAATGCGGATTTTCGCGTTTTCCAATTCCGGGAGAATTTGGAAATCATCGATGGAATGGATCTCTGCCAGCACGCGGGTCTCTTCGCCACGGGCATCGAGAAAACGGTAGCCGAGCGCTTGCGCCATTCCGACCCCGCCGTCGACCGTTGCGCTGCCACCGATGCCCATGACGATGTGGGTGTGGCCTTCGGCCAGCAGGTGCCGGAGCAGCTCGCCGGTGCCGTACGTGGTGGCTTCCATCGGATTGAGACGATCTGCCGGGACGAGTTCGATTCCAGAAGCCGATGCCATCTCCATGATCGCCGTGCCGTCGGGCAGCAGGCCGTATTGCGCTTCGACCGGATCGCCGAGCGGCCCGCAGACTTTCAGGGATTCAAACGTCCCGCCGGTTGCCGCAACAACGGCCTCGACCGTCCCTTCGCCGCCGTCGGCCATTGGAATGGCCAGCACCTCGGCATCAGGCATTTCTTGAAGGATCGCCTCTTTGACGATTGAGCAGACCTGGGCGCTGCGCATGTTTCCTTTGAACGAATCCGGGGCCACAACGATTTTCATGCCATACTCCTTATGGCGCGATCATGCCCCTACTGCCCCTCGAAAAGCAACCGGAAGAAACACTGCGGTTTGTCGGCGGGGAAATGCGCCTCGATCAGGAGAAGGTCGCCCTGCGGTTGCTGAAGCACTTGCGCCGGAACCGCGTTGCTCCAGGTGGAGAGATCGGGGGATTCCACGATCTGGCAGGTTCCCGCAACAAAGGGATTCAACGTGTAGGAAAGAAGCACCTCCGTGGAGGATGGGGCAAGGGTCGGCGACGGAGTGTCGTCAGGATCGTTTGGATCGCCGCCCATGACAAACTCTTGGAGATCGCTGACTCCGTCGCCATCCGAATCGGATTGTCCATCGGGCGGAACCGAGTGAGTGGCCGCCCACTCGGCCAACGTTGTCTTGACCGGATTCAGTACGCCGACGGCATCGAGGTCGAACCCCGCCGAGCCGATGGTCGGATACGGATCGTAGATCACACTACCCCGCGCATCGAGCGCACTACCGTCGCCCACCACATCGATCAAACGAACATGGGTGATGCGGTCCAAATCCAGCAACTGGAAATTATTGGTCAGCGCCGTCGCGAAGGAAGGTGAGAAGTCTGTGTTTCCCGCAAGTTGGGCGTTGTAGGCAATGCGCAGTTCGTTCAGGTCGAACAGGGTGCCGTAGCCCCTCTTGTATTTTCCGGCAAGGCCATAAATAAATTCGGTATACACCGAACCAAAACCCATAATGGGACCCGGCATATCGGAATAGTTTGGAAAGCGCACAAAATTGGTTCCATCCGATGAGACTTCCACATGGGCCAATTCCAGAAAATCGTCACTGAATCCATTTTCAAACACGGCAAAGTCGGCACCCGGCTCGTCCGCAATTCCATGAGGAAAGGTTAGCGTAATCTGTCCGCCGCGCCCCAACGAAACAATCTCATAGAGTGTTCCCTCCGCCGGACCCAAAGCCTTTTCCGGTGTTTTCCACGCTTCGGAAACTTCCGCACCATAGAGCATATTCGTGTAGCCGTCGGCCCACGCCACAATGGCGTTGCTGGATCTATGGATGGCGGTCGATCCCGGTTGCCCCGCCGCCGGGGCGGAAAAAATATAGTTTGTTCCGTAGTAGCTGTCGTCTGCTACCGCCCAATGGCCAAGCATTGAAAAACCTATTAGAGTGATTGCGACCCTTCTTTTCATATCAATAGACCCAAGTTATTCCAAAGCGGAAACTGCGCCCGGAGCCGGGATAGTACACCCCGCTGTAGGCAGAGGTCGCATAGACTTCATCGAATAGGTTGTGAACCGAACAATAGAGGCTAACATAGTCCGACATGATCACATTGGCCCGCAGGCCGAACAAACCGTATGAATCCAACTTTTTAAATTCATTGCCTTCGTCGCCACCTTTATACTGCTCCGATACGAAGGTGTATGAAGCCGTTAGCCGGAACTCCGGAACCGGCTCGACCCACATCGAAGTGGTTCCGTAGGCTCCCGGCACCAGTGGCACCCGGTTGCCGTCGTTTTCTCCGCCATCGAATCGCGCATCAACGAACGTCCAACGGGTGGAAGCGCCATACCATTCCCGTTTCCACGCCACTTCGGCTTCCGTTCCTATTCGCCGGGTCGAACCAATATTCATATTCAGGTTAATCGCGGGAGTCCCCAAAATGGGGTCTTCAGGAATTTCAACATAAGCAATTTCATTATCGAGCATCAGGTAGAATCCGGTCAGCGATGCCGACCATTCGCGCCCCTTGTATTTCGACCCGACCTCGAAATTGTTTCCGCGCTCCGGATCGAGATTTTCGTTCAGCGGGTCGCTCAGCGGGAAGCCCTGGTAGGCGGCGGTTTCGTCGAGCGTGGGATAGCGGTAGACGCGGTCGTAGCCCGCGAAAACATCGAGGTGATCAGAGAGCGAATGCAAAACAGATAGTTCCGCCGCCCAACCCTGTTTTTCCACCTGTCCATCGTAGGATGCACGAAGATCAACATCCGGCGGATTCTTATAGGTCGGGCGAATCGGATTCAATTGATTTTCCACATACTGGACATAAAAATTATCCGTTCCGGCATATTCGTAGCGTGCGCCGCCATTGAGGATCGTCTTTTCGGAAAAGGTGCGCTGGGCAAAAACGTAGGGGGCGGCGGAGATCCGGTCTAGTTCCGCCCATGATTTGACGATGTCGCGGGATTCATCCAAATAGTTTTCCACGTCGAGCCGGTCGTAGTTGAAATCAAAACCCGCCATCCAAAAGTTGTCCTCCGAGCCAAAACGTGCGCGCGGACCGAAGGAGAACCCGAGCTGCCGGTTGTCGGTATAGATCCCGCTGAACGTCGCCTCCCGGTCGCGAAAGTTCAACCCCGTATTCACGCGGGCCGCGCCCCACGCGCGCTCCGTTTCGTAAAGCAGGGTGGCCAGCGCATTCCAGTCGTCGGAAAACTGGTCGCCAGGATTGCTCGACTGCGTGGGATCGTCCTGCATCTGTTGATAGGTCAATGGTCCGGGGGACTGGATATGGCTCTTCCCTCCCGAGGTGCGCAGGGTCAGTATGTCGGTGTCGTTCACGAACCATCCGGCGCTGGCATTCAGGGTGGTGGCATGCGAGGTGGAGTTGGAACGGTAGCCGTCGGAGGCATAGCCGCTGATGCCCACGAGAAAGTCGGCATCGCCCACGGCCTCGCCATAGCTGATCGCCCCGGAACGGTAGCCAAAGCTCCCGAGTGCTCCGTCGACCTGAAGCCCGGCATCGTCGCCGCGCTTGGTGGTGATCTTGACCACACCCGAAAGCGCGTGGTTGCCGTAGAGCACGTTTTGTCCGCCACGGATGACCTCGATGCGGTCAATGTTTGAAACCGGAAGACTCTGCCACTCGATGCCGCCCATGTCCGGTCGGTTGGCCTTGTGGCCGTCCACCAGCACGAGGGTGCGCAGGTGGCTGTTTTCGCCAAAGCCGCGCATCGAAATCTGGCCGTCGTTGCCGTTGCCCGTCGCGCTGCGGATCAGCACGTTGGCCTCGCTCTGCAACAGCTCGGGAACCGAGGCCGCGCCCGACCGCTCGATGGTTTCGCGGTCAATCACCGTCACATCAGCGGCCACGGCCACATCCATCAGATCCAGATCGTCGAGGCGCGGTGCCGACACCACAATCGTCCGGTTGGTTCCCGCAAAGGCGGGAGCCAGCAGGAACAAGCACGCAAGCAACCGAAACAACATGGATCCTTCGGGGGTTAGCGTTTAAGACGCCGACGGAAAACAAACATCCCGCCAAAGCCAGCAAGCATCAGCAAAATGGTTCCCGGCTCCGGAATGGCGGCGACGGTCAGATCGTCCATTGCAAAATAGGCGGGCGTGTTCATGCCGAAAGTACCGTTGTCCGTGGAGGAGAGCGAAAAGCCCAGCGACTTCACGTTCGCACCCAGCGAGCTCAGATCCACAAAGGTCCAATCGTCTATAATCGAACCGGTGGCCCCGGTATAGTCCGCCAACAGGAAGTCAACGGTTCCCAGACCCGCGCCGCCACCATCAAAACCTTCGATGGTCAACGTAAAGACATCGTTGCTAGCCGTCGTGAACTGCCGGGCGAATGCATCGCCGCTAAGCATGCTCAATGCGGCATAAGTGGTATTGTTGGCATAGAATCCCTGCACCGTCGTCGCCACCGGAAGGGTAATGACCGATCGAGGAACAAACGGATTGGCATAAATGGCGTAGGATCCGGCATCGCTCCGATCCATCCCATCGCCATAGACGGCATACTGGCTGCCGAAGCCAGCCGTCGTGGTGTCGTTGACGCTCGAATAGGTCATTCCATCCCACGCCCCACCGCCCCACGAAACCTCATGGCTAAACGTCGCGCCGCCATCCACCCAGTCGTGAGAGCCATCCACCGAGGAACTAAAGTAGGTATTGTTTCCCGTCGTGCTTTGTCCGTCAAAGTTAATAACGACATCCGCGAGCGTTGCGCTGGCCAGAGCGGCACATGCAACGAGTAGTGCTTGTTTCTTCATCTGTTCATTCCTTTCGCCTGTAGATCGCAGGCGTCTGAGTTTTAAGTGAAAACCCTCTTCCGCCAGCAAAAAGAAAACCGTTCCAAAGGCCAGGGAACGGTTGATGATCCGCTGAGCCTCCTTGAGTGCGAAAGAGTCCAACATCTTGAAGGCCTGAACGGTCTGGCTTCGGGAACATCCCCGTTACAGTTGCGCTACAGCGCCGGACTTGCACCGGCTTCCATCGGGTTCTTCAAAGGGCGGCAATCTATTCCGCCGCATCCGCCCTGTCAATGACCGACGCCCTCCATTTTCAGGAACGGCTTTCCAATCTTTGGAAAAAGACCTATGGTGCCTTCCTTCCATTCAAAAAGGACACCCCATGCATGAACTAATCATTAAAGGCGGACCCGTGATGTGGCCGCTACTGGCGTGCTCGGTTGTGGCGCTCGCCGTGGTATTCGAGCGCCTGCTGTTTTGGCTGGTGGTCTTCATCCGCAAGGACCAGAAACGGATCAACCGCATCTTCACCCTCACCGAAGAGGGCGACTTCAGCACAGCCATCACGAAGGGCGAATCCAGCAAGTGCCTTGTCTGCCGCATCCTCACCGCCGGACTCGCCCACCGCAACTATGGACTGACCCAATCGCTCGAAGCCGCCGCCATGCAGGAGATCGAAAAGATGAAGCGGTCGCTCTCCGTGCTCGACACCATCATCACCCTCGCGCCCCTGCTCGGCATTCTCGGCACCGTCGCAGGGATTATTGTCTCGTTCGACCTGCTTGGTGCGGCGGGTCTCGAAGATCCCAAAGCCGTCACCGGCGGGATCGCCCAGGCGCTTATCACCACGGCGGCGGGCCTAGCCATCGCCATCGTCGCCCTGCTTCCCTACAACGCCCTCACGCGCAAGGTCGAAAAAGTCACCCGCCACCTCGAACAGCTCACCACCTGCTACGAAGTCACCGTCCAGAAGGGAACGGAACGGCAGCGTGTTTTACAGAATAATTAGGGACAGAATAATTGCATGCCGATACTGCCTAAACATCCTGTCGAAAGAAGCTCCGAACAAGAGTTCCATAAATTGGACTATGCAATCATGCGAATTGCCTTTGATGTACACAACCAACTTGGTCGATTTTATGATGAAAAGGTCTATCAAAACAAGTTGCTCGATGCTTGCCGACAAAACGGCATAGAGGTGGAAGCTAAATTTGAAGTAAAATTGAAACACAAGGATTTTTCAAAAAGTTTCTTTATCGACCTGCTCGTGGATAGGCGTTCTGTTTACGAGCTAAAAACGATCAAGCCCATACAAGAACCCCAGCGCATACAGACTCTGGATTATCTTTTTATGACCAATGCAAACCACGGGAAAATAATTAATTTCCGCCCGCCATCGGTTGAGCATGAATTTGTTTCCACCACCTTGAACAACCAAGACCGCCATTCATTCAACATCCACGAAACAAACTGGAACGAACATTCCGAAAAAGCTGCTCGAATAAGAATACTACTTGCTGATTTATTGGATGATTGGGGCGCATTTCTAAATACCGCTACCTACCATGAAGCAATCTGCCATTTCATCGGGAACGGAACAGATCTTGCGCAACCGATTGAAATTAGAAGTGGGAATACGCTACTAGGCCACCAGAAGACTCCGCTTCTTTCGCGAATAGAAACATTCTGCCTAACCTCCGTAACCAAAGCTCTTTCAACCTATCAAATGCACCTGCTCCGATTCCTTTCCCACACTCCGCTCCAGTCCCTTTATTGGATTAATTTCAATCGGCATCAAATCCAGTTCACGACACTCGAAAACAAATTATTCTGTCCATAATTATTCTGTAAAAAAATGAAACTACGCTCCGGATATGAAACCAAGAAGGCGCGCGTGGAGATGCTGCCGCTGATCGACGTGGTGTTCCTGCTGCTCGTCTTCTTTATCTACGCCATGCTCTCGATGGTCGTCCACCATGGATTGAAGGTCGACCTGCCGTCGGCGGGAAGCGTCTCGCTTGAAAAAGAGGACTACATCGCCATCACCATCGACGCCGACAACCGCCTGTTCCTCAACGAGGAACCCACCGAGGCCGCCGGACTCGCCGCGCGCGTGCTGGCCTTGCGAGGCAGCGAAGCCAAACCCGTGTTCATCAACGGCGACCGCAAGGCCGACCTTGGACTCGCCATCGAACTGCTCGACGATTTGAAAAAAGCCGGCATAGAGGAAGTCTCGTTTTCGTGCACCAAAGAAACTCCATAGGCCACCTTCCGCTGCTCATCGGCATCGGGCTCTCCGTCGCCCTCCACGGAGCCATGCTCTACAGCAAAGGCATCTACACCCCACCCATGCCCATGCTGGAGCAAGGCCAGACCGTCGTTCATCTCACCTTGGTTCCATCCATTGCCCGCCAAGCAGCCGCACCGGAACCGCCGATCGAAAAACCCATTGAACAACCGATAGAGGAAGTGGTCGCGGAGGCGGTTCCTGTCCCTGCTGAAAAACGGGTTGAGCAACCTCCGGATCCCCCGCCCGAACCGGAACCCGAGCATATTGCCGAAACCCCGGAAAAAGCTTCGGAAGAACAGGATGCCAGCCCGATCGAAGAGAAAGGGGTGATTGCCGAAGCGCAACCCTTTAAGGCCGTAAGCCCCACCTATCCGCGTATTTCACGTCGGCGCGGCGAAGAGGGTACGGTTTCCCTCTCGATTGAAGTGCTGAAAAACGGAAAGGCGGGTAAGGTTTCCGTGGTTCGATCCAGTGGCCATAAACGGCTCGACGAGTCTGCATTGCGGGCGGCAAAAAAAACCGCATTCGTCCCAGCCACCCAATTCGGTAAAAAGATTGACTCAATCATGACACTTTCGTACACCTTTCACCTTGCCAACGACTAATCGAAAGGAAGGAAGGTTGACCCATGAAGACGATTGCTGTTTTTTTATCTGTTTTTTCCGTTCTGGGAATACTTTGCGCGGAAGAACAATCCGCAGTAGAAGGGACAAACACCCTTGCAGAAACAACCCCCTCGACCACCATCACCATTGTAGGCTCCAAGCTCGCGGCGTATGAACTGGCGGCATCGGGCGAATATCTCGATTCATCCGACATCCGCACGCACAGCTACGACAACATTAACATTCTCGCGCGAAAAATGCCGGGCGTCTATGCCCAGGAAGAGACCGGCCTGGGACTGTTGGCCAACATTAGTCTTCGGGGAGTCGATACCCACCGCAGCCAAAAAATCACGATGATGGAGGATGGGGTCCTCACCGCCCCGGCGGCCTATTCCGCACCGAGCGCCTACTACACGCCCACCCTCGGAAGAATGTCGGGGCTTGAGGTGATGAAAGGCTCCAGCCAAATCAAATACGGCCCGCACACCACCGGCGGCGCGCTTAATTATCTATCGACCCCCATCCCGAACCACCAAGCCTTTTATCTAAAAAGCAGCTACGGCACCGACAACGATGTTCGCCTGCACGGAAACGCGGGAGACACCTTCACCACAGACGCCGGCACCTTCGGTTATGTCGCCGAACTCTACCACCACCAGTCCGACGGCTTTAAAACCATCAAAATGCCCATCGGACCGGACGACGAACAGACGGGGTTCGACAAAACCGACACCATGGTCAAACTCATGTGGGAACCCAACACGGCCTCCCACCAGCAATTCGAGTTCAAGGTTGGCTACACCGATTTTGATGCCAACGAAACCTACCTCGGCCTCTCGGAAACAGACTTCAAAAACGACCCGTTCCAGCGCTATGCCGCCTCGCAATTCGACCACTTCACCGGCGAACACTTCCGCAGCTACCTTAAACACTACATCGAATTCGGCGAACAAAGCCTAACCACCATGGCCTACTACCAAAAGTTCCATCGCAATTGGTACAAGCTAAACGACATTATGGATGTGCAAGGCGAAGCCGCAGGTTCTACGAACCTTGCCGCAGCCATTGCGAATGGCGGAAACTATCTGAACACCCTCAAGGGCATGAATGGCGGCTCCTGGAATATTCGCGCCAACAACCGCGATTATGAACTCTACGGCATCCAAACCGCCTACGAAGCCGACTTCAT
Source organism: uncultured bacterium (assembly GCA_965372395.1). Lineage (GTDB taxonomy): Bacteria > Verrucomicrobiota > Kiritimatiellia > Kiritimatiellales > Pontiellaceae > Pontiella. Next base: position 48,690 of record CBDVCB010000004.1, on the reverse strand, counting down.
GACGGACGACATCGAGCACCATATCGAAGCCGGTGCGCGCCTCCACGTCGACACCGCCGAGCGCTTCCAGTGGCAGGATGAATATCAGGTGGACCACCTCGGCAACGTGACCAATATTAATTATGGAGCCAAAGGCGCCGCCGGAAACCGCAAGCAACAGGCCGCCGCACTCGCGCTGTATCTGCAAGACGAACTCAGCGTCGAACGCTTCTCCATCACGCCCGGCATCCGCTACGAGCACATCGAAAACAAATATATCGACCACAACGCAGATAATGTTTGGCACGACGGAAGCATGGATGTCTTCGGCTTTGGCGTGAACAGCAAATATCAATTCACTCCGGCATCCATGCTCTTCGGAGGGGTCTATCGCGGCTATTCCGTACCATCGCCCGTCGACAACCTAAAGAACGGCATGGAAGAAGAAACCAGCATCGGCTGTGAAATCGGAACCCGCTATGGAAAGAACCACTTCAATGCACAGCTCATCGGATTCTACACCCGCATTGATGACATGATCAGCGGCGGATATGTCGGCGGCGCCACCGACACCGACGGCGCAAACGCCGGCAAGATCAATTCCGCCGGGCTGGAAGCTTCCGCCGGATTCGATCTCGGCCAGCACCAAAACTGGGGGTTCAAGAACCCCTACTGGATCGCCTTCACCTACACCGATGCTGTGCTGGCGGAAGACACCAACATTACCGACAGCGGCAACACCTTCGTCGACGGCAAAAAAGGCAATCGGGTTCCCTATATTCCCGAAATCCAGATCAGTTGCGGAACCGGCATAGAGATTGGCCGAACGGGGATCGACCTAACCCTCATGTATGTCGGCGAAACCTACACCACCGCCAGCAACGCATCCGACCAATTCGATGCACTCAGAAACCCCGACGCACGCTACGGCAAAACAGATGCCCACCTCATCTTCAATGGATCGGCCTATTACCGCATCACCGACAACACCAAGGTTTTCATCAACCTGCGCAACATTCTCAATGAAGAATATATTGCCTCGCGCCACCCCTACGGCCCGCGCCCCGGCCAACCCTTCAGCGCCATGCTCGGCCTCGAAGCAACCTTTTAAAGGTCGCTTCCAGCAGCATCCTCACCTAGGCTTCGCCGCCTATCGATGAGAAACTGGCAAAACATAACCCTTGCGCTCCTAGCCGCCCTGCTCTGCGGATGCGGCAAGCCCGCGCAACCGGCTACACCCGGGGAAACGCCCGAACGCATCATCTCGCTCGCACCCAACATTACAGAAACCCTCTACGCCCTCGGACTCGGCGACAAGCTCGTCGGCAACACCCCCCACTGCACGCACCCCGACGCCGCCCGCGCACTTCCAAAGGTTGGCGGATTTGGACAGTTCAACTACGAAGCCATCGTTGCGCTCCGCCCCGACCTCGTGATCCTGCACAAGGAATACGACGCCGAAAAAGCGCGGCTAAAAAGCCTCGGCATCCCCACCCTCGAAACCGGCAGCTACTTCATCGCCGACATCCTCGAAACCATTCGAAGCATTGGCAAAGTCTGCGGCGCAGAAAAGCAATCCAATGAACTCATTGCCCAGCTCAAAAACCGCATCGCAGAAATTGCCTCCCGTACCGCAGGCGGCTCGCCTGCCCGCCCCCGCGTGCTCCTCACCTTTGGAAGCGCCGAAGAGGGCTCCATCCACGCCTTCGGCCCCGCATGCATCCATAACGAGCTGCTCGAAATCGCCGGCGGAAAAAACGTCGTCGAAGGCAAGCTCCCCTTCGCCACCCTCTCGCGCGAAGCCATCCTGCGGCTCAACCCCGACATCATCATCGTCCTCGCGCCGGAACTCGAAAACGCCGCCGACGCCCCCAACCCATGGAGCCAGCTCACCTCCGTCAACGCCGTGAAAAACAACCGCATCCATATCCTCACCGCCGACTACACCTGCATCCCCGGCCCCCGCTTCATCCAAACCCTCGAAACCTTTTCCAAAATAATTAAACAGAATAATTAGGACAGAATAATTGGGATATGGGAGAATTTGTTTTTCAAGAATCATTCTGTTCCTAATTATTCTGTTAACAAAACTCCATGCATAGCCCCATCATCCAAATTAAAAACCTCTCCATCGCCCTTTCTGGAAACATGATCCTTCAGGACGTTTCCCTCTCCGTCAACGATAGCGAATATGTCTCGATCATCGGCCCGAACGGTGCGGGTAAAACGACGCTCATCAAATGCCTCGCCGGCATCTACCGAGACTGGACCGGCGATGTCGCCATCGCCGGAAAACCGTTTGCGGAATATTCATCCAAGGCACTGGCCAAGCTCCAAAGCTACGTCCCGCAGGCCGAGGGCCGCACCAACCCGCTCACCGTCGAGGAATTCGTCGCCATGGGCCGCTACCCGCACCTCTCCGCCTTCACCACATTGCAAGCCCCCGACTACGCCGCCATCGATTCCGCCATCGAACGCGCCGGACTCGAAGCCTTCCGCCACCGTAAAATGAACACGCTCAGCGGCGGCGAGCGGCAGATGGCCTTCATCGCCGCCGCCCTCGCACAGGGTTCCAACATCCTGCTGCTCGACGAACCCTCCACCTTCCTCGACTACTGCCACCAAGCCCGCGTCTCGACCCTCCTTAAATCCGCCTGCCGCGAGCACGGCATCACCGTCGTCGCCGTCCACCACGACATCAACACCGCCGCCGCATGCAGCGACCGCATCTATGCTCTTAAGGAAGGTTCCATCGCCTTCTACGGAACGCCTGCCGAGGCAGTTAATAGCAGCGTGCTCGAGAGCATCTACGGCACCCCGTTCCAAAGCATGGAACATTCCGGGCGTTCTTTCGTGATTGCAGGAGGTGCGCTGTGAAAAGGCTGGTTTTCCTGCTCCTGCTCGCCGCCGCAACACTGCTCTTCGCACCGCTCTTCGGCATGAAGTTCATTCCCTTTTCCACCACGGGGCAGGAGCATGAAATCCTGATGGGCATCCGTATTCCGCGCGTACTGTGCGCTTTCGTGGCCGGGGCGATGCTTTCGCTCAGCGGCATGTCGTTCCAGGCGCTCTTCCGCAATCCGCTCGCCACGCCGTTCACGCTCGGGGTCTCCAGCGGCGCGGCGCTCGGCGCGGCGGTATTCATCCGTACGGGGCTGGCCTTCGTTTTCCTCGGGATCTCCGGCACCTCGCTGGCGGCCTTCGGAGGCGCACTGGTTGCCGTGGCGCTGGTCTATGGGCTGACCCGGATCAAGGGCGGCTTCACCACCACCACCCTGCTGCTCGCCGGGATCGCCATCAGCTTTTTCTTCTCCAGCCTGATCCTGCTCATCCAATACACCAGCGGGCTGTCGCAATCGTTCCGCATCATCCAATGGATGATGGGTTCGCTCACCACGGCCGACTACGGAAAGCTCGTCAACCTGCTCCCCTTCCTTGGAATTGGCGGTGCGCTGCTCCTCTTCCTGCATCGTGAAATGAACCTGCTCATGGTCGGCGAGGATATTGCCATCAGCCGCGGCGTGAATGTCGGGCGGGTTAAAAAGCTCATCTTCCTCGCGGCATCGCTGATGGTCGGCGGCGTCGTGGCCGTCTGCGGACCGATCGGATTTGTCGGGATGATGTCGCCGCACATCTGCCGTCTGCTGGTTGGAGCCGACCACCGCTTCCTCACCCCCGCCTCGTTCCTCTTCGGCGGGCTATTTCTCGCGCTCTGCGACACCCTCGCGCGGTCGCTCCTCGGCACAACCGAAATCCCCGTCGGCGTCATCACCGCCCTGCTCGGCGGCCCCTTCTTCATCTGGCTCCTGCTCAGCCGCAAGAACGAATTAGAACTCTGATATTTACAGAATAATTATGAACAAAATGATTATTCAAAACAGGTGACAGGGAATTATTCTGTTCATAATCATTCTGTTTCCTCCCGTTTTCAAAGCTCCAAGATTAGTGCTGATTCGTACAGATTAGTGGGCTACCATCCCGCGCATGAAAACCATTGAAGAAAAAGAACAGCACCTCCTCGAAGAACTCAAATCCTACGGCATGCTCGCCATCGCCTATTCCGGCGGGGTCGACTCCACCTACCTCGCCGACTGCGCCCACGAAGTGCTGGGTCAAAACGCCCGGATGATCATTGCCGACTCCCCCTCCATCCCGCGCGCCGAACTGCAGGAAGCCATCGACATGGCCGCCGCGCGCGGCTGGAACCTTCGCATCATCCAAACCGAGGAACACCTCGGAGAGGAATATCTCGAAAACAAGGGTGATCGCTGCTTCCACTGCAAAAACGAGCTCTTCAGCAAGATGGAGATGATCCTATCCGAATTTGGCGACACCGTCCTTGCCCACGGAGCCATCGAGGACGACAAGGGCGACATCCGCCCCGGCACGCAAGCCGCCGCCAACCACTGTGTTGTGGCCCCGCTGCAAAATTCCGGGCTATACAAAAAGGAAATCCGCATCCTCAGCAAACGGCGCGAATTGCCCACCGCCGAAAAAGCCTCCTTCGCCTGCCTCGGCTCGCGCTTCCCCACCGGCACCCGCATTGATCTTGAATCGATGACGCAGGTGGAAAAGGCCGAAGCGATTTTGAAGGCGCGCGGCTATGCCCAATACCGCATCCGCCATCACGGCGATCTCTGCCGCATCGAAGTGGAAGCCCGCGATTTTGATAAAATAATGAACGAGCGAACCGAGCTCGTCGCCACCATCAAGAAAACCGGATACAAATTCGTGACCCTCGACCTCGGCGGCTATTCGATGGGATCGAGTGCCTAAATCATTTGCTTCGCCTCCGGCATACGCGGTAGCGTGTTGGGCGATTAAACAAGGATTCTTCATGAATACGATCAAGCAAATCCAACAAACGGCCAAGGAGCTTCTGCCTCTCTATTCCCATGAAGAGGCCGACTTGCCAAACCGCCCGTTGTGGCAACATCCGGAAATCGGGCAGGTCACCGAATCCTTGCGGATTCTCTCCGATGTGCTGTTTCCAGGCCGGTACATTCCCGAACCCTCCGATTTCCAGAGCTTCTTTCTCCAGCAACTTAAGAACACGGCGGAAATCCTGCAGCAAGAAACCGAAAAAGCCCTACCCTTCCGCTGGATGGGCGCGGCCGATCTGAACGAAAAACGCCCACCGATCGACAACCTCCAACAGGCCTCGACCGAAATCATCAACCAGTTCTTGTCCACCATCCCGTCCATCCGGCAACTGCTGGTCGAAGACGTCAAGGCGGCCTACAAAGGCGACCCGGCGGCGCTGAGCTATGCCGAAGTCAAGCTGGCCTACCCCGGCCTCGTGGCGATCACCTCGCACCGCATCGCCCACGAACTCTACAAACTCGACGTCCCGATCATCCCCCGCATGATGAACGAATGGACCCACTCCCGCACCGGGATCGACATCCATCCCGGCGCCACCATCGGCCACGGTTTCTTCGTCGACCACGGAACCGGGGTGGTCATCGGCGAAACCTGCCATATCGGCAACAACGTCAAACTCTACCAAGGCGTCACCCTCGGGGCCAAAAGCTTCCCGCTCGATGAACATGGCCGCCCGATCAAGCACATCCAGCGTCACCCGACCGTCGAGGACGACGTCATCGTCTACGCCAACAGCACCATTCTCGGCGGCAGCACCGTGATCGGCAAAGGCACCGTCGTGGCCGGCAACGTCTTCCTGATGAAAAGCACACCGCCCGGCAGCCGCGTCATCCGAGCCGAAGACGGGGTGATGGTGCGCACTAAGGCGGTGTATGGCCACGGCCTCGGGATTTAATCGGAGGGCGAAGGACAGAGGGCAGAGGCTGGCCAAGCAAATTCCCGGCCGTCCCCCGCGAATCCACCGATGCATTAATCCCGTTTTTCTTCCGAAAAAGGGCTAGACTTGGCCGAAGCGTTCCCCTATACATACTCCTCTTTTGCGCAATCCCCCGATTTCGCGAGCGACGAATTTAAGAAAAGAGCGGTGCTACTATGCCTAAAATGAAGACCAAAAAGTGTGCAGCCAAACGGTTTAAGAAAACCGGAACCGGCAAGCTAAAGCGGAACCACATGGGTGGAAGCCACATCTTGACCAATAAGAGCCGTAAACAAAAACGGACGTTGCGCAGCTCCGACCTCGTCGACAAGGCGGACATGAAGCGTATTACCCCATACATCTAATTTCTGGAGATTGAACCATGCCAAGAGCAACCAACGGACCGGCCTCGCGCCGCAGAAGAAACAGCCGCCTCAAACTCGCCAAGGGTTTCACCGGCGCACGCAGCAAGCTTTTCCGCACGGCGACCGAGTCGGTCGACCGCGCGCAGGCCATGGCCTACGTACACCGCAAGCACAGGAAGCGCGACTTCCGCCGCCTCTGGACCGTGCGCATCAACGCCGCCTGCCGCATGGACGGCATCAACTACAGCCGCTTTATCGACGGGCTGAACAAGTGCGGCATCAAACTCAACCGCAAGATGCTCTCCGAGATCGCCATCCACGATCCCGCCGGCTTCACCAAAGTGGTTGAGACCGCCAAAGCCAAAGTCTGCTAGATTGAGCTGACAACGCTTTGATAAAGACCGGCAGCAGCCGGTCTTTTTTTGCGCCCATCCACCTCCTCGATCTTGGATCGCGGCTACAATTGTAGAGAGGCATCCGAGATGCCGCTACTCGTAGACGGAGCATCTTGCTCCGTTCAGGAAGAACACTGAGCGCTTCTTTCCTTTGCAAAGCTGATAGCAATGCACAAGCCCACCCCCAATGGAGCAAGATGCTCCATCTACATTCTTGCTTCCAATCCTCCACCCCTTGGAATATCGTTTTCAAGCACTCGAAAAAAAGCACGGAGCAGAAGCCATGATTAAAGAAGCCATTGCAAAACTCATCAGCAAGGAATCGCTCACACGGGCGGAGGCCGCCGCCGCGATGACCGACATTATGTCGGGCGAAGCCACCGAGGCGCAGATTGGCGCGTTCATCGCCGCCCTGCGGCTGACCGGCGAAACGCCGGAAACGATTGCGGGTTGCGCGGAGGTGATGCGTGCCAACGCCACGCCGGTCAAGTGCGACGATCCCAACGCGGTCGATATTGTCGGAACGGGTGGCGACGGCGCACATACCTTCAACATATCGACCACCGCCGCCTTCGTGATTGCGGGCGCGGGGGTGACGGTTGCAAAGCACGGCTCGTATGGTGTATCGAGCAAATGCGGCAGCGCCAACGTGCTCGCCGAGCTAGGCGTCAACCTCCAGTATTCCCCCGCCCGAATGGAGGAGTGCCTCGCCGAAATCGGCATCGCCTTCCTGTTTGCGCCGGGCCTGCACCCGGCCATGAAGCACGTCGTCGGCCCGCGCCGCGAACTAGGCATCTGGAGCATCTTCAATATTCTCGGTCCGCTCTGTAATCCGGCGGGAGTCAAGAACGGCATCATGGGCGTCTTCTCCCCCGACCTCGTCCCGATTGTTTCCGATGCCTGCGCGCAGCTGGAAATGAACCACCAGTTTATCGTGCACGGCAACGATGGTCTCGACGAATTCACCACGACGACCACCACGATAGTTACCGAAATCCGACGCGGCAAGGTCGAGAGCTATGAAGTGCAGCCTGCGGGATTGGGATTGGCCATGTCGACCAGCGCCGACCTCGTCGGCGGCGAGCCCTCCGAAAACGCGGCGATCACCCGCGCCATCCTAAACGGGAAAAAGGGGCCAAAGCGCGACATTGTCCTGCTCAACGCCGCCTTCGCCATCATGACCGGCGGCAAGGCCGACACCCCGCAGGCGGGCATTGCGCTGGCCGTCGAGTCCATCGAGTCCGGCGCGGCCCTCGCCAAACTCGAAGCCCTCGCGAAAATGTCGCATGCTTGACCGGGTCGTCTCTTTAAACCGCTTCGAGTTCGGGCTTGCAGAGTTCGTAGAAGTTGCACTGGCCGCAGTTTTTCGGATCGATCGTCAACTCCCACTCCTCCTTGGGCAGCGGCACGTTGGCGGCGCGGTCGTGGTCGACGAGATATTCGGTCATTTCGCCAACGGAGTCGCTCATTAGCGCCTTGGCCACATCCATCTCCTCTTCCGACAATTGGAACGGAAGCACCTGCCCTTCGTTGAGGTATTCGACGTAGAGGAAAATATTTTCAAGCTTGGCGCCGTGCTTCACCATCGCCCACAGCGCGTAGAGCGACAGCTGCGTCCGGTGCTGATCGGCCTTGATCTTGCCCGCCTTCCAGTCGTGGATATGCACCTCGTCGCCGATCTTGTAGGCATAGTCGGGGATGGAATAAACCTTCACGCCTTCGTAGATAAAGTGCTCCACATCGCCACCCGTCTCCGGTGTGGCGATGTGGAATTCCTGGTTCGGCTTAATCGTTCCAACCCGGGGAAGCACCTTGTCGATAAAGTTGGAAATGCAGTTTTGGATTTGTGCGGCCAACTGGCGCTTGGCTTCTTTTTCCTCTTCGCCAGCGAGGGTCTTGTAGTAATGCCCCCGCAGGCAGCAGAACCGTTTCGGCGAATTGCGCCAATTCCCCTCGTTCGACTCGGTCCACTTCTTCGTCATGAAGGGGCGGGCGATGGTATTCCAGGCCGCCTCGGCATCCACCGGGGTTCCCTGCTGGTGCTGCCTGAGCACCCACATGATCGCATTTTCCGCCGCCTGCCCCATCAGCCCCCAGCGGTTGTCCATCTTGCACAGGCGATAGGCGGTCTTTTGCTCCGGCGACGCATTGCGGCCCCAGCCACCCCACATGCCATACTTGCCCCAGTAGCGTCGGCGGCGGCACTGCTCGAAATCCTCCGCCGCGCTGAACGACCACGAAAACGTATTCTTTAATTCGCCCATTCCAACCCTCCAAAATCATAGCATGGCACGCGGGCCGGTTCCTTGTCCGTCACGACGGCGGCGGCATATTTTGAGCCAGCCTCCAACCGCCGGAAAATCCAGCCATCCTTTTCCCCAACCTCCGGGAGTTCCCGGCCATTAATTGGAACCGAAAAGCTTCCGAGTTCCGAGAAGAGCGTCGAACCGCAGGCTTTCACATAGGCCTCTTTCCGCGCCCAGAGCTGGAAGAAGACCGTATGCTTGTCGTCCGCGTTTTGGATCAGCGCGATCTCTTCGGGCGAAAAATAGCGCGAAGCGATCGGTAGCACATCCGCCGCCCATTTAATCTTTTCGACATCGACCCCAATATTGCGATTGCGCCCGAAGGCCAGCACGACCCAGTCGCTGGAGTGGGAAAGGTTGAATGCGATATCGCGGGGCGGCACGAGATGGGGTTTTCCGTTTTCCGAATATTGGAATTCGATGTCGACGGCGGGAATGCCGGTATAGCCGGAGAGCAGGACGCGGAGCGCGCCGCGGGCGGCGATGGAGGATTGGCGATCGGACTTCCGGTGGAACCGCGCGGCCTTTTCCTGCTCCTTTTTGGAGAGCAATGCCTGCAACGAATCGAGCCGATCCAGCATATCGGGCACATGCACGCCCCAAATGTGGATCGAATCGGCGGCCAGTTCGGGGAGCTGTCGGATGTCGGAGATGGTTTCCATAAAGGGCGCATTCTTATCGAAAACCCCGGCACAGGCAACCGTGGAGTCGCGCACCCATTTAAATATTATTATATCGATTGACTTATATCGATATGTGTATATCCTTTATCGCAAATGGAAACGGAAAGGAGACCGTCATGAAGAAAATCAGTATCAACATATGCACGACCCCCAACTGCTACATTAAAGGCGCAAACCTTTTTAAACAGCTCAATGCCATGATGAGCACATACCACAAACACAGCATCACGCTTACCGGCACCGGGTGTCCCGGCTACTGTGCGAAATGCGGCTCCTCCCAATCGCCCTGCGCATCCGTCAACGGGCGGATAATTCCCCAGGCCCAGGCCGCCGAAATCCTGCAGGCCACCCGCGAGTGCCTCGCCTGAGGCTTTTCCGGCGCCACAGACCATGCTGTAGGGTTTGACGTCCATAAACCTCCGCTGGTACCTTCTACGGAATTATTGGAAACCTGCTTATGAGCCAGATGGAACGAAAGACGGCCGGAGTGCCGACGCTAAAACGCTTGCCCCTTTATTTGCGGCTGTTGCGTAAAATGAAGGAAAGCGGCGATGAATATGCCTCCGGCGCAGTAGTGGCCCGAGAACTGGGGATCGATCCGATCGTCGTGCGCAAGGACCTCGCCATAACGGGTGCTGTCGGCCGTCCGCGCCTTGGTTTCCAGATGGATGAAATCATTACCGCTATCGAGGATTTCCTCGGCTGGTCAAATACCACTGATGCTTTTCTCGTCGGCGTCGGGAACCTCGGCACCGCCCTGCTTGGCTATCAGGGCTTCGAACAGCACGGTATGCGAATTGTTGCCGCATTCGATTCGAACCCAAAGATCGTGGGCAAGAAGGTGCACGGGAAAACCATTCTCGACATCAAAAAACTCCCGGCGTTGGCCAAGCGCATGCACGTACAGATCGGCGTCATTACCGTTACCGCTTCCGTGGCGCAGGGAGTGGCCGATGCCATGATCGAGGGGGGCATCCGCGGCATCTGGAACTTTACACCAGCGAAGCTAAGCGTACCGGACCACGTGACGCTCCAGCGCGAAGATCTAGCCTCGAGCCTCGCGGTACTGTCGCACCGGCTGCTGATCGACCGCAGTTCGGACTAATCATCCCCGGATTTTCCTACAGAAGGTCGCAAAGCACACAAAGAAACCCGAGTGGAATTATACGAAAGAATTAATCTTCGCCCCATGCTTCGCGATCTTTGCGCTCTTCTGTTCAAACACCATCTTGTATTGTATCCATAAGGCCGCCGATACTGTCCATCTCCGCCGCGCACGCAACCGAAAACCATCTGGTATATTTAACCCGTTGCATGCCATTTAAGTTTTTGTTATTTTATGCATATGAATTCTATTTTATTTCAAACCATGGAAGCTTGTTTCCCGCGCTCGGCCGTCTACCGTCGCGGCGGCACGGATTTCGCGGTCCATGAAAGCGCCGCGCCTTTCCGTTATTTCCCCTACCGCGAACGGCATATCCAATGCCTCTGGGCCGATCCTCGCCTGCGCCCCGCCAAACTAACCACCTCCGAAGGGGAACCGGTGCGCGTGGAGCATCCGGGCGACTGGAACCTCGAAGCCGGCCCCGACTTTCGCAATGCCGTCCTGCTCGCAGGGAAGGAGAAGCGGCGTATTTCCGGTGATCTTGAAATTCATATCCACCCCTCCGGATGGAGGCAGCACGGCCACGCCGACGACCCGCGCTATGCCAACGTCCGCTTCCACATCGTCTATTTTCCGGGATTGGAAATCCCCGGCCTTATCCAAGTTCCATTGCAGGACACCCTCGCCACCGACCCGCGCTTTTCGTTCGAGAACATTGACCTCACGGCCTACCCCTACTCCATTCCGTCCGGCGACTTCCCCTTGCTTGGAATGCACCCCGACCAAAAAACCGACTGGCTGGAAAGCGCGGGCGAGGAACGTCTGCGCCTCAAGGCCGAACGCTTTGCCTTTGCGATGCAAAGCAAGGATCCCGACCAACTGCTTTGGGAAGAACTGCTCGCCGCACTCGGCTATAAAAACAACAAAGCCCCTTTCCGGCAGCTCGCCATCCTCCTGCCGCTTGCACGGTTGCGGTCGCTTGCACAAACACCCGGCGACGCCTACGCCCTCCTGCTGGGCCTCTCCGGATTATTGCCCGACAACCCCGACCCTGCCTGGGATGGTGAAACCCGAACATTCATTCGCGGCATCTGGGATTTTTGGTGGAAGCAACCAGCAGCGCTGAAGGAACAGGGTTTGAATAGATCCGACTGGACACTCGCGGGCATCCGCCCTGCCAACCATCCCGTGCGCCGCCTGATGGCCGCCGCGCACTATGCCTTCCAGCTCCCGGAACTCGCGACCCGTGAAAAACGATTAATCGAGTTCCCCGCCAACCATTGGAGCACCCATATCAACTGGAAGAACCGATGCAAACCGACCTCGCTCGTCGGCGCATCGCGCGCCAACGCCATCGTCACCAACATTCTTGTTCCGTGGCGCGCCGCCACTGGCGAAATCCCACTAGATTTGAAAAAGCTGCCGCCCGAGCCGAGCAACAGCATCATCCGCCAGACCGCCCACACCCTCTTCGGCCCCGACCACACCCCCAAGACCTACCGCAGCGCCCTCGCCCGCCAAGGCCTGATCCAAATCTTCCACGACTATTTGATTACACATCGGCTGGGAGAGTTGCGGAAGCTCATGTAGACGCGCGCATCTACTTTCCATCAAGCGGCGCGAGCACGATGAAGGTAGGGAGGCCTTGCACCCCGAAGTGGTTCATCACGGCCTTGATGTCGGGGTCGACCGGATCCTCGGCAATATATTTGATGAAAACATAGTTTTCCATCCGTGCCTTGACCACTTCGTCCTTGAAGGTGGTTTTGTCCATGGCCTTGCAGTTCTTGCACCAGCTGGCCCAGAAGTCGATAAAGACGGATTTCCCGTCTGCCCGGGCCTGCGCCAGCGCATCTGCCAAGCCATCGTTGGTTGAGCCGTTAACAACCACGTGCCCCACCACCTCGCCTTGTTCGGTGACGTCGACCGGGCGGAAGGCGCGGTAGCTTAGGTTTCCGTAGTAGAAGGCAAAGAAGATGATGCCCACGCCAAACGCGTATTTGACATATTCCATCCATTTCCCCGGCTTGGGAAGGAAGGAGAGCCCCGCACCGGCAAACGGCCACGGCAAGGCCATTCCCAAGCCCAGGATAAAGGGAAGAGCCAACCCCGCCACGGCATTGGCTTCGTAGACGTTCGTCGCCAAGGCCAGCACGGCAATCACCACCGGAGCAACGCAGGCACCGGCCAAGAGCGCGGCCACGGAACCCATCGAAAATGCCACCAGAAAACTGCCCTGTTTCCGCTGCCCGCCGCCCAGCTTGGATTGGAAGCGGGATAGATCGATATGGAAGACATCGAACATGGCCAGCGCCAGCACGATAAAGATGAGGGCGATCGCGAGGTTGAACCATGGGTTGGATTGGATGGTTCCGAATTGCGAGCCGGTCAACACGACCGCGACACCCAGCAAACCATAGGCGAACGCAATTCCCACGCCGTACGTTGCGCCCAACGCAAAACCGCGCCCTTTCGAGCCCGCCTGCGCGCCGGCACCGATAATGGCCAGGTTGATCGGGATCATCGGCAAGACGCACGGCGTCAAGTTAAGGGCCAGGCCGCCAATGAGAATAAAGATAAGCGTCCACACCAGTCCGGATTCGCGAACGAAGGCCACCGGATCGGTCAGGAACAAACGAAAGCCGCCGACGGCGACGGTGTCTCCTACATTCTCCGCCTGATCGAGAAAGCGGAGGAATGGCCCGGCTTTTTGATAGCCGACTTCGGTTTCCATCACTTGGAAGTTTTCGAGCTCGGTTTCCCAATCCGCAGGAATGGTGGCGTCGGATTCTTCAACTACGGAAACTTTTCCGACCGGCTCCAACTCCACCACCTTGGTTTGAGGGATAAAGCAAACCTCGTCGTTGCAGCCCCAGTATTGCACGTGGAATGCGGTTGCCCCGCCATCCGCGGGCTTCCATGAAAAGACAGCCTTGAAGGGTTGGTCGAAGACCGGTTTTGGTTTCCCGGTGTTCGGATCGGTGATGGATGCCGGTTCCGGCAGCTCAATGGCTTCCTGGGCGTTCCCCTTGGCATCGGTAACTTTAAGGTAGTCCGCATAGAGGTAGTGCTTCTCCGGAACCGAAACGGTTAACCGCACCACATTTCCATCCAGCTCCGCTTCGACGCCAAACTGCGCAAAGACCGATACGGCGCAAAAAACAGACAATACCACCCACTTAAACAACCTCTTCATGAACCAAACCTTTCCTTAATGGTTTCTTCGACATAACGTACGCATTATAGTTCACTCCATAAAGCGGAAAAGGATACATGAGCGAAATCATCCGACAAAAAGACGTTGCACTCAAGGTGGTTCAAACCTTGCAGGCCAAAGGATTTATCGCCTTTTTCGCAGGAGGCTGCGTTCGGGACAACCTGCTCGGTCGCAAACCGAAGGACTACGATGTCGCCACCGACGCCTTTCCCGAAGAGGTCGAAGCCCTCTTTCCCAAGACCCTTCCAATCGGCAAGGCTTTCGGTGTTATCGCCGTCGTCGACGGCAAGGAAACGGTCGAAGTGGCCACCTTCCGCGAAGAGGTTGGCACCCTGGACGGCCGCCACCCCGAAACCATCCAGTTCAGTGCCGCCAAGGAGGATGCCCTCCGGCGCGACTTCACCATCAACGGCATGTTCTACGACCCCGTCGCAGAGCAACTCCATGACTATGTCCACGGCCAACGCGACCTCGAAAAACAGATCGTTACCGCCATCGGCAATCCATCGGAACGATTCAAGGAAGACCACCTGCGCATGCTGCGCGCCGTGCGCTTTTCCCACAACCTCGGATTCGCCCTCGAACCGGAAACCGCGGCCGCCATCCGCGACATGGCGCACCTGATCACCAGGATCAGCGCCGAGCGGATCGAAACGGAACTTACGCGCACCCTGACCGACAGCCCCAAACCCGGCGACGCCCTTCAACAACTGCACGAGCTGGGATTGCTCGAACCTATCCTGCCTGAGATTCTTCCCATGGTTGGGCAGGAGCAACCGCCCCAATTCCACCCCGAAGGCGATGTCTTCGAGCACACCGTCCTCATGCTCAATCTCATGAATGAGCAGGCTGGAAAGCCTGCTCCACAAGAGAGGCCAGCGGCAAAACATGTGGGGCAGGCTTTCCAGCCTGCCCTCCCGGAGGACGAGCTTGCCGCCAACCCCTTCCGCCCCGTGGAGCCATCCGAATCCCTGCACACCTCCCACCGCAGGCTCCCCCACTGGCACCAAGATTCGCGCATCTACTTCGTCACCTTCCGATTGGCCGATTCCATCGCAAAAACCAAATTGGATCAGTGGAAGGAAGAACTCGACATCTGGCAAAAGAACCAGCCCGCCTCAAACATGGAACAAACCCTTCGCGAGCGATCCCGGCTCTACCGGAAAAACCAGCAGGCATGGCTCGACCAAGGGCATGGATCATGTGTTTTGGCAAACCCCACGATTTCGGGGATTGTCGAACAGACCCTGCTCCATTTCGACGGCGAACGCTACCGGCTGGGCGACTACGTGGTCATGCCCAACCACGTGCATGTGATTGTAGAACCGATCAAAGGCCACCCCCTCTCCAAGATCATGCAGTCGTGGAAAGGATATTCTGCACGCGAAATCAACCAGATTCTTGGCACAAAAGGGTCGGTCTGGAAGGATGAGTCGTTCGACCACATTGTTCGCCGTGAATGTTTCTTTTCAAAGTTTCAGGACTATATTCATGAAAACCCGGAGAAGGCTCGGCTGGATCCGCAAGGCTTTAGGCTCGGTACGGGAACCTTGCGACTGAACCTTGCGACCGATGGGCAGGCTGGAAAGCCTGCCCCACGTACGGAGGGCAAGCCATCCTACACGCCCCGCGAGCTGGCCTATACAGTGTTGCTGCACGACGTCGGCAAGCCGCCGACGGCGAGCGTCGGGCTTGGTACGGAAGGCGAACCGCGCATCCGGTTCGATGGACACGCCGCCGTCAGCGCCGAGATGGCAGAGGTCATTCTGACCCGGCTAAAGTTCCCCAACAAAGAGAAGCAGCATATCGTTGAGGCCATCCGCGGACACATGCGCTTCATGGATGTGCAGAAAATGCGGACGTCCACGCTTCGGAAAATGATCGGTGCGGAAATCTTCGATCTCGAAATGGAGCTGCATCGCCTCGACTGCCTCGGCTCCCACGCCATGCTCGACAACTATGATTTTGTGAACAACTACATGGAGGAGATGGCCAACGAGCCGATCCTGCCCGAGCCGTGGCTTCGCGGCCACGACCTGATCGGCATGGGCATCAAGGAAGGCAAGCTCATCGGAAAAATCCTGCGGGAAGCCTACGACGCCCAGATGGAAACCCGCTTCGCCAACCGGGAGGAACTCATGGACTGGATCAAGTCCGAGCACACCACCCGCCCTCCCCCGGAATAATGCATTAGTTCGCGTTTTGGTGTATTCCGTGGTTACAGGCTATTCGGATTAACCGGGTATTATTCCGACATCGTTTAGCCACTTTCCATCCCCCTGAAAATATATCGTATTCGCTATAAATGAATGCAAAAATGGTGATTTTAACCCGAATTTATAGCGCATACACTATAGTAATAATTGTATTCGACAACTAGCTGGACTTGAAAATTGGGTAAAAAAATCCGGAAACAGACCATTGCCAACGCTTGAATATGGGAACCGGCCCTAACTGCTAATGCTCTTGGAGCTTGAGATTTTTGCCGGAATCAACCCATTGGGTCAGAATGATTTTGCAGTATTTGCTGGTTGAAAGATGCATGGATGCCGCGCGCCGTCCCAACTCGTCGGCCAGTTTTTCATCCATATTGAGGCCGATGGTTTTCGTTCCGTTGCCTATTGGATTTGTTGCCCTGATTTCTCCGTCGTTTATACAGGCTCACAGAATATCAATACTTAAATCCGAGGACCGGCACCTTGGCCCGACCCCTTGGCCATGTTGAAGTTACCAGCAGCAGGTTTTCACCGCTGTATTCCAGCGAACGCTCGTTCGGAACTGGGTTGAACCCGTCAATTCGGCTCATTGTGTTCAAGGGAGCGGGATGTTCTGTTTGTGTTCAATAGATAATTAAACTTCATCCTGCGCGCACCCATTTCCAATTCCCCATTGATCCGGCCATGCAGGGCGGAAACATCGCCATTTTTATTTCTCTGTGAGCGAATTCGAAAGATATAGCTCACATCTTCCTTGAAATTATGGGTTCGGGGGTTGACCCCGGTCGTCTCCGATTTTTCAAGTTTGAATTTGTATCCGTCCAAAAGAGCAAGATACGGGAAAATAAATTCGGATTGCTCCTGTTTTTCGTCAGGTCTGTATTCCTGAATTCCATCCAGCGGGATGGAAAAAGAAAGTGAGTTTCTGACCAGTGGGTCTTGAGGGACATTGTTTGATGAGAAGAAAACAAAATCGCTGATCTGCCCTTTTCCATGCGGGGGCAACCAATCCCCGATAACCGCATCGAATTCAACAGGCGCATTCGTTACCGGAACCTCCATTCCGCGCGGACTGTGGAACGAAACCATTCCAACAGGATTCCCGATCTTGCGCAACGGCACTTCCTTTGTCGGGTTCCAAGGCAACTGGTGTCCCGTCAGCCAGTTTGTTTTCTCAAAAACATGCTTAGTTCGGGTCAGGTAATATCCCGGAGCCGAAAAACTCCTGTTCAACTCTCTGCCCATTTTCGGATTCTTGTTCATAAACTCCAGACACCCGTTTGACGCCACTGGAATATCGTCTTCACGCCAAATCCTCATCGCCGCATTCGTTACCGGAAGTCCAGTTTCCATATCTAAAACCCGATAGGTTATCTTTTGGTAGGAATCCAGTGTTCTAAGAATTTGAGCCCGCCTGAATTTTCCGTCGTACTCCCGCTCAGGCCTGTTTTCAGGCGGCTTAATGCCAAGTATCTTTTTGTTGGCTTCCAATTGTTCCTTAAATTGGCGTTCTTTGTTTTTCTCATGATAGGGATTGGGTCGGAATTTAGAAGGGCCATAACGAATCGGGAAATTTCTTGAATCGACAGGATGCAATCCGCGCTTGACCTCCTCATAGTCTGAGATGCCGTCCCCATCTGTATCCTTCCTGAATGGATTGCTTTCATGAATAAAAAGTTCTTCGGCATCTGAAATGCCATCCCCGTCTGTATCCCAGGATTCAGGATTCAGATTTGATATTTTCAACAGAAACCCGGCTTTGTCTGATACAGGCTGTATTGGTTCGAGCGTCCTCCCTCGAATCATTGCATATCGATTGCTACCGACCTTCACCCAAAAGTTTCCGTCTTCATTGCGGGGTTCATAAAAGAGGCTATTTTTGAATTCATCAACAGAAGCGTAATCCGTGATACAGGCAATTTTGCCGCCCCGAACGGCCGCCTTTCTTTTTGCCTGCTTATACGTATATTGGCGCGTCTCATCGGGAATTATAATGTCTCCCATTTCAACCTCATCGGGGAGCCCGTCAAGATCAGTATCCCAGATATCCTGTTCATTCACGGGATCTGTGCGTTGTTTCAGTTCGTGTAGATCAGGAATGGAGTCCCCATCGGTATCGGTTTTAGCAGGATCGGTCTTGAACAGGAAAACCTCTCGGCAATCAGGAATTCCGTCCTCGTCATGGTCAATACCTGTGTTCTGCACACTGAAATAGGCTTTCTGCACCCGGGTAAGAGCTTTCCACTTGATTGTATTGCTCTCGAAATCCAGCGGACAGATATTGTATCCGGCAACCTGCCAGTCCACCTTGTTGGTGCTCCAATAAATGTCGAAACAGTTTGTGAACCCCTCTTCCCAAATTGTAGTAACAAGCTGAAAATTATCGGATTCAACGACATCAAGCTTCACTACCTGAAAATCGTATGGACCGATAGCGAGCGAATCTGAAGGTGCTGAAAATGAGTAAACTTGCTTTTTGGGGATAGTAGGGATTTTCAGATCAGATATTTCTGCAACACGGAATCCGACATCACTATTTTCAATGCTCGGAGAATTTCTTTCACGGGACGATGAGCGCAAGAGAATCTCTCCACGCCGAAATGAGCCACCACGAATTACACGAGCGTTTAAACTCCTGTAACACGCGTCTTCGTTCCATTCATGAACGTTTCCATTCATATCAAAAGTGCCATTGTGATCGGCCACCCCGCCCGACCCAACGGCCCAAGGTCGGTTTAAATCCCCTTGGCTGCCGCCATAGTTGGCAACATCCTCGGCAACAGGAATCAAGTTCCCGGTGCTATAACGTGTATAGCCTTTTGAATCTGCACAGAAATAAGCCGCCTTGTGCCATTCATCCACCGTTGGCAATACATAAGCCTTGCCATATTTCTCAATCGCAGCTTCCCGGCGTACAGCATCTCGCGCATCCGGCGCACTGAATCGATAGGTTCCATTACTGTGGCACCCACTTGTTAACCAGTTGCAGAATTTCGCCGCCTCCAACCAAGAGACTCTGGATGCCGGGGAATCAATAGGTAGATCATATGGGTTTTCATCGCCATCGCTAATATCCTTGTCCAACGCACATGCCTTTTCAAATTGGGAAATCGTAACCTCGTATTTTCCAATTCGATATTCATATCCAACCGAACCGGCACCTTTGTCATTATATTTTTTGTAACTCACATCTATTTTGTTGCCAGGATTTCCAATGGTTACAAACTCCATTGAGAACTGATTTGTTCCCGTCCCAAACACATCCGCACCTGCCGCAATAGCCAATAGCGCTAATATCAATGTGCTTATGCATAATGCTCTCATCAAAGGTCTCCTTTTATCGACTAAACCCAGAAATAGCGGGTCGGTTTTCAAATGCCAAAGATCATTTCTTGAACAGGTTCTCGCCGCTGTATTCCAGCGAACGCTCGTTCGGAACGGGGTTGAACCAATAAACCCAATTAACCTTGTCAGCCCATCCAACACCAAATGGCCCCTCGATTTTTCCATAGCAAGCAGAGACAATGTTTCCGTCCTGATCAGTTTGGGTCCGTACCCGGAAGATATAATTCACCTTTTCATTGAAGGTATGCTTAACCGGTTTGGCGTTGGCTCGTGTTGATCGCCATAACATGGTTGGCTTGTAGTTGTTGGTTGGTGCCAAATACGGCCACTTGAAGCTACTCTGGATCGTTTCATCAAAATAGCACTCCTGAATGCCGTCGTGCTCACTCGGAAATGCTATTTTACACGACACATCAAAGTTCTGCGAGTTTTCAAATCTGCGACGGAATTCAAAAAAGAGATCGGAACGCAACCCTTTTCCGTGTGGCTTAACAAAGTCCTGCGTTTCAAGATCATATCCAATGGGCTGATCGTATACTGGAACCTCAAACACCTTATAACGCTTTTCCTGAGATATCATCGGAACTGGTTTCTTTTTCCCCCGCATCTTCACTTCAATCGTCGGATTCCAAGGCTCCCATCGGTTGAGAACAAGGTTTTTCTTATACTTTAAGCTAAACCCCTGAGGGTAGTACCCAACCAAAAACACATTGCCACCGCGTTCATCTCCGATCGTATTCCCCTTGAAGGTTGCCGCTCCGTCTTCATTAACTTGTTCTTCGATGCGAATGTTTTCCCCCACACCAGTTCCCCACGGATCATTTTTTAGGGTAAAACCAGTACGAATTATCGCGTTGGTTAAAGGTGTGCCGGTTTCTGCATCCGTGACATGCACTGTAAATTGAGTAGTTGGCGGAACTGCCAATACACATCCCGAAATCGTAAAAACCACACCTATCAGCATAATCTGTTTCATCTTAATTCTCCTTGGTAACGATTTTCTCGAACAACTTGTAGACGTGGACATAGGGTGCATTCTTCCAGTCACTGTGATGCCAAGCCGGGTTCCCGTTGTATTTTTGATTTGGATCAAACCAATTATTAGGATCCGTCATAAAATCAGCTGTTGACATGTCAAAACTAACTCCTTGCGGTGGCCATTCTTTATTTTTCGCACTCCCCATCGGCCCCGTGCGCGAGGGGAAGCCCTTGGCGAGGAGCCAGTCGGAGACCTTGACGGCGGAGACGACGATGTCGGGGCCATGCTGCTCGCTATCGTCATAGTCGAGTACGTCCTCATAGCTTCCGACGAGGCCGCCGGCAAAGTTGAAGGCACCGGCCTCGAACAGTTGCCACGGCGTGCGGTTGAAGAGCGGGTCGGTCTGGAGGTTGGCAAGATATTCCGCCCGGACCGTGGCATTGCCGGGCGCGGGGTCGAGCGCCATTCGGGCTTCGTGCGGGCTTTCGGAATATTTCGTGTAGGTATAGGTGGGGGGCGGGCCTCCCGGCCGCTTGACCTTCTTGTCGATCTGGTGGCGGCCGTCGAACTCCGTGAACGACCAGCCCGTGTATGGACTCGATCCGCCGCCGCCATATTTGACTGCCCAGTTGTTCATTCCCTTGTACATTTCCTGAAGCTGCCATGCGCATTGGCTACTGACCGTAACGTTGGTCGGAATAAGGTGCATGAACAGCTCGATATCGATGTCGGTTATCGACTGCAGGATTTGGTTCACGTCGTCGCGCACGCGCAGGATGTCCTCGGTGCTGGAGTAGAAGTTGAACACATCGGTTTTTTCTTGGATGTCGGCAAACTTGTGGCGGAACGTCAGTTTGGAGCGGGGATCGCCCGCCGGGAAGAGGCGGTACCATTCCGCTGCCCACGTTTCGTGGGGATAGTCCAGCCAGCCCCGGCGTTTATAGTTCAGGAATCCTTCTTTCTCCCACGTAAAGACCACATCGGGCACGAAGGCGGCGTTGTTGGTCACGTCGCCATAGGCTTCGAGGGCGACGGCGGCATCCAGCGCATAGTATTGCGTGACGGGCGCGTTGTGTTCGCAAATGGCGGAACTCACCACCATGTTGCCAAGGCTATGGCCAAGCACGACGGTTTCGGTGGATTGCAGGGAGTCCAGATACGTCGCCACCCATGGCGCAGTGGCGAAGGCGTTGACGACGGAGTTGTGGAAGTGGGTCAGGAATGATCCGTTGCCAATGCCGTCCCAGATCACCCCATGGTATTTGGCGTTGGATCCGGCGTGCCAGAGCCGCTTGAAAATATTCCGGTGCCAGTTTTCAGCGGCTGGCTTATCCACATTGAAGCCATGCACATAGACCAGATCCTTGCCGTTGGTCAGCTCGTCCGGCCAGTTGGCGGGTTCGTCCAACGAGCTTGTTCCGCCATCCCGCAGGTTTTTGGTGCGGTACATGTTGGTGATGGAACTGAACGAAAAATGGTTGGTTGAAACGGCAATCTCGGAACCATTCTGGAGAATGTGGACGTAGATTTGCGCGTTGGTATTGGCCTCCAAGGAGGAGAGCAGGACGATGTCGTTTTCATTGAACGTTTCCGGGGTCTGGTCGTCTGCTTCCAACAGCGGAATCGGATCGGCGAGCGATTGCGCCAGACCGATGTCGTGCAGGTGTTGCTGGCAGTTGGCAGCCGTCATGGTCGTTGGAATATAATAGAGATACACATTGGCGGAAAGCTTGAAGGTGAGGTTAGAGCCCTCCCCCCACGCGGGCCAGTAGATCTGCACGGGAAAGAAATCCTCCAGATCGGCTTCGGGATAGGCCGCGTTGTTGCCGTCCTCGTTGACCCAGAAACGGAAGGGGTGGGATTCGTCGACACGATCGAAGTCGTTGGTGCCTATGGATCCATCGCGATCGAAGTCCATAACAAGCGTCGCCGTTCCAGATGGCGGGCTGATGGTACTGAGCACGTTAGCAAAGTCGGTGAAAACCCCCGTGTAGTGTTTTGCGCTTGCACCCTGCGGAGCAGAAAATGACGGCGGGTCGGCATCATGGGAGACGGGGTAGTCCGATAAATTCAAGCCCCCCGCAAAAAGCCATTTGGGATCCCCTGTTTGGCTGATAAAAGTGCGGTATATTTTTCCGGGGTCCGTCATGCCGGGGAATACGGGTTGAAAGCTCTCTTTGCGCCAGTCGGCTTGGCTTGGCGGAAATATCATCCACCAATCACGATGTTGCTGCATGCGTATATAACCGGAATGGGAAGTCGGCCCGAATCCCGATCTCTCCAGATTGTCCAGAAAAACAATGGCCATGTTCACACTACCCTCTTCAGACCAACCAAGCTCCCAATAAGCGGGATCCCCTCCATAGCCATAGTCTGCCAAAAAGAACCTTTTCAGGGGACCCGCAGAAGAAATTGGCACAGGATTCGGCCAATAAGACCCCGTCCTGAAACCCTTGGCCATGGCCATTGTATCCGATTCGTCATGAATAGCATTATTACCTACTCCGATCGTATTTTGAAAATTGCACCACATGGTAACCAAATGCGACAGGCAGGCTTCGATCTTTTCCTTGGTCCACGGATTGGAGGCATTCACCAGCACCGGCGTTCCGTTCGTCAGCACGGCCAGCCCCGCTGGATCACCAGCATCTACTTTTACCAAGTGGTTTGTGTATCCAAAATCACCGGTGTATTGGAATGTCAGTGGACGAATTTCCGCCTTCCCCTCCCATGCAAACCCGTTGGTTTCCGTTCGGTAGAACCAGCTGCATCTCAATTCAATCCATGCCCCCATCGCCTCGGCAATCGAAGCCGCCGTAAAGGTTCCGTTGACACCGGTTTTCGCCAAGATGCGTGCATTGATTGCGCCGTGCAGTCCTATAAACGCGCGATAATCGGATTGCGGCGGCGTGTTCCAGTCACCCGGTGCGCTGGCCACCGAACCCGGAACGGGCTTTGGATCGCCGTCGTCCGGCGGTAATGTTACCGGCGGCGAGTCGGGAACACCGTAGTCGGTTCCAGCACCGTATTCACTAACATTGTCAACGCCATCCCCGTCCGTATCAATGAACGAAAGACCCAGTATCCGGAAGAACCCCTTGGCCCCATCCGTGGTTGCGTTCCAGACCGATCCCGCCGTCCATGAGTCGTTCTCGATCTCCCCGCTCGCAATCGCTTCGATATATTCGGGGGTGATCTCGTAGGGAACCGTAGTTTCGTTGGTCGCGGCACCAGAAGTGTTCGTGGCGGGCGGGGTGTAGAACACCGTATCCCCCAAAACCAGATTCACTTCCGTATAGTCGACGGCCTCCCATACCACATTGGAGGTCAGGTTCGAGCTCTGCTCAACGAACAGATACGCGCCATCAAACGAAGGCGGATATTCGATCATGAGCGTCTCGCCGTCATACTCCGAAATGCGGAACTGTTGCGCGACCACCCCACCGCAAACCGCCAAAAGAAAACCCACCAACCAAAGCAAGCCAAACCGCTTCATGCCATCCCCCGAACTTTAAGTTTTTCCTCCAAACATATCTCCTTGTATTACAAGCAACGTATTATGTCTGTCTTTTGTTATACAAAGCATAATTTCAACCTGCAAACATTGTTCCTCACCGAATCTGTTTTGAACTATCATAGTGTGTAGACGAGAGTACACTATCATGATGTTCTTTCAAGCGTGGAATCACGAAAAAAAACATCCCAGCGAAAGCTACTCGGAAGCGCCATCAGGAAGAGACGCTCCAGACTAGGACTCAGTCAGGAAAAACTGGCCGAGCAAGTGAATGTCCACCGGAACTATGTTGGAAAAGTTGAGCGCGGGGAACAGAACATGACAATTGACAGCCTTGTCCGCTTTGCCAATACCTTTAATTGCAAACCTTCCGAACTCTTGGCCGAAGCTGGGCTTTAACCCTTTGCAAGTCGCAGGACCCTCGCTGGTGTGGCCACCTGAGTTCAACTACTACCCTGCCGACACCAAAACCGCACAGGAAAAGTCCTAAGCCGCCAGCCACGCATCCTACCCTTCCGGGTGAAGGCGGATATCGCTAGGCTTCCGCACCTTGAGCTGCATCCGGCCTTTGTAGAAACCAACGGTGCCCTTGATTTCAAGTTGCTCGCCCACGGCCACTTGATGCTCCGGCTTGAACCAGTGAACGACCTCCAACGAACCGACAGGACGGGCCAGGGTAATCCTGCATGGTGCCTTGGAATCCGGCGGTGGCATCCATACCTCGGTAACCTGTCCACGAACAACGGTCGGAACCGCATTTCCCAAAACCTTGATCTGCCCGGCATCGTGCATACGCATGCGCACTTGGTTGCCAACACCCACGCTTAGGCGCCCCGTCGCAACAACAGGGTTCCCGGCCTTGGGAAGTTTTCCCCGGGGGGCACAATTGAGAAACACGGGAAGCGAGCCGGTTTCGTCGGCGATCAGGTAGAGCACGGTTCCGTCCCGCAACGTGCGGGCATCCGATTTAAGCACACCCCGCACCCGTACCTTGGAAAAATTCATGCTGGCCTTGATTTCTCCAATGCAAACGAGCGGCGGTTCGCGGCGAAGCAGATGGAGGTTAAGCAGGAACAAAGTGGAAAGGGCTACGCCCAATATACCGTAACGAATGAACTTGGATGCCGTACGCTTCCTGATCAGAAGGCTCCAAACAGGACGCTGCCGAAAGAAGTGATCGGCGAAGCTTCCCGCAGATCGTCCACCGCGGCGCGGATATCTTCGACCAGCAACGTGGTTTCGTCGTAGAGTTTGGCATCGCGCACGAGTCGCCCGAGCGTACCTTCACCTTCGCTGATGCTTTCCGAAATACTGCGTATGGCAACCAGCGTGGCCTGGAGATCGTCGTAGGCCATATCGTCGGCCGACATCATCTTGCCCAGCGAACCTTTGCCGTCGGCCAGGTTTTGGCTGATGGTCCGCAGGTTGGCCATCAGGGTCTTTCCATCCTCGTACAGCTGCCCGTCGTCCGTGGAAAGAAGCCTGCCTAGCGAGCCCTCGCCGCCCTCGAGCCGCGATATGATCTGTTTCAGATCCTCGCTGACCTGAACGATGTTGCCGTAGACGGTTTCGTCTTCCAGCAACTTGCCCAGCGTCCCTTCGCCGGCGTTGACGGAATCGATCATGGACTGGAACCCGTTGATCGCTTCGCCCAGCTCCACGATCATATCCACGGGCTTCGACCCCAGAATCGTCACATTCTCGCCCAGAATCGTGGCATCGTCCGGACCTTCGTAGATTTTCAGGTGTTTCCCGCCCAGCATGGAGGCATCGACGACATCGATCTTGTAGCCATGCCGCAGGTGGAGCGGCACATCGAGCGAGACATAGACGCGCACATGTCCATCCTGCAGATCCGTTTGCTTGACGCGCCCGACATTCATTCCGCGCAGGAAGACGTTGTCGCCTTCGCGCAAGCCGCTGATCTCGGAGAACACGAATTCGTACGGGTAGCTTTTTTTCAGCAGGTTTTCGCTGCTGAGCACAATCGTGAAGATGCTCAGCGCTATCAGCACGGTGAACATGAACAGCCCAACCAAGATTTCTATGGAGACTTCGCGCCTGTATTTATTCATGGCTCAACCCGGTTTCCCATTTTCCTTTTTTCGTGATGTATTGCGATTCTAAAAAACTCTGCACGGTTGGGTCTTTCGACCGGATGAACTCTTCCGGAGTGGCGTTCTCCACGATTTTCCCTTCGTGCAGCATCATGATGCGCGAGCCGATAGACAGCGCGCTGTGCAAATCGTGCGTCACCACGACGCTCGTTATACCCAGTTCCTTCCGCATGTTCACGATTAAATCGTCGATTCGTCGCGACGTGACCGGATCGAGGCCGGAGGTCGGCTCGTCGTACAGCACAATCTGCGGACTCATGATAATGGCCCGCGCCAGCCCGACGCGCTTCTGCATTCCGCCGGAGAGGTCGGCGGGAAACTTGTCGCCCGCATCGGACAAGTTCAGCAGGCGCAGTTTTTCCGCCACCAACCGCCCAATCTCCTCCTCGTCCTTTTTTGTGTGCTCGCGCAGCGGAAGGGCCACGTTGTCCTTGACCGTCATCCATTGCAGGAGCGCCGCGCTTTGGAAGAGGACGCCAAACTTGGTGCGAACCGTCTGCAGCGCGGTGCGTCCAAGGTGGTTGATCGGCTCGCCGTCCACCACCACGTTTCCGGAATCCGGAAGCATCAGGCGGATCATGTGCTTGAGCGTCACGCTTTTCCCGGCCCCGGACAGGCCGACAATCACGAAGGTCTCGCCCTCGCCCACCTCGAAGCTAATGTTGTCGAGCACGGTTATGCCGCCCAGCACCTTGGTAATGTTTTCGAAGCGGATCATACGTAGAACAACCTCGTGATCATGTAGCCCAGCACAATGATGATTAAGAAGGAGATGACCACCGACCGACGCGTGGCCTTGCCGACGCCGACCGCGCCCTCGCGCGTCATGAAGCCTTGGTGACAGGCGACTGTCGTGATGACAACGCCAAATACAGCGGCCTTGAAGAGGCCGACATAAAGATCCTTATTGGTGGCGAACTGGGTGGCGTTGTCCATGTAGGCCTGCACCGAAACGCCCAGTTGCGTTGCGCCCACCACCGCACCGCCCATGATGGCGAGAATATTCGTGTAGACCGTCAAAATCGGCATCATCACCACCAAGGCCACGAGGCGCGGCATCACCAAAAAGCGGTTGGGGTTGATGCTCATCACCTCCAGCGCGGCGATCTCTTCGGAGACGGTCATGGTGCCGATCTGCGCGGCAATGGCGGATCCGACGCTCGCCGCAATGATCAGCCCGGTCATGAAGGGGCCCATTTCGCGGATCACCGAGACCGCGACGGCGGAGCCGATGTAGACCTCCTGCCCGTAGCGGCGGAGTTCGAGGCCGGTTTGAAGCGCGAGGATCATGCCGGTGAAAAGCGCAACAACGGTGATCACGGCAAGGCTCTTGATTCCGGTGATGTACATCTGCATGGAGGTTTCGTTCCGGCTGCGCTTTGAAAAGACGTAGCGGGTGAAACTGGCCGCCTCCAGCAACATGAACATGGCGTGGCCGGTGTCGTGCATCAGCTGCAGCACCTGGCTGCCAAGGCGCCGGGCCGAATGGGCGGGATAGCGCATGGAATCTATGATGAACTTGCTTATGGTTGCTCCTCGTCGCTGCCGAACCCCATGAACAGAAAGCGGAAGCGGCGGCTGTTGTCTGTCTTTTTATAACCGACGAACCCTTTGAGCAAGCTCCATTCAAACTGCTCGGGGCTCTTCGTTTGGCGATAGAGCCCCCACAGGACGTGGTGGCCAACCTCCCCCTGGGTATTGACCCGGCGGTAGAGCGTCCACCAAGGTGCCCAGTTGCGCTCGACGCCGGGCGTGTTGCGCAGCGGCCAAAGCTCCAAGGTCCGGAAGCGCGAATTCCCATGCTTGCGCTCCCAGCTCATCAGCGGCCAGATCTTCCAGTATCTGGAGGAAACATCGCCCACCTCGTACGTTTCGGTTTTTTGGGTAACCACGTCCGTCTGGCAGGAAAGGAAAGGAACGACAAGGCGACGGTGCTGGATATGGCGCACGTACTCGGTCTGGTTGTTCCAAATGAATGGCCAGAGGAAATACTGCCGCGTCAGCGTTCCGAGGCTTTTTTTGCCGTAGAGCGGCCAGACAATGCGCTTGTGCATCTTGCCGTCGGCCATCTGGATGAACGGCCACGGCGCGTGGACGATCCACTGCTCCTCGCTGGTCATATAGCGGAAGAGCGGTGCGACAAGCCAGTAGTTAGAGGCCCGCTCCGTTTTGACCTGTCCGTAGATTGGAACAAGGATAAAGCCGCCGCCGGGATTGCGCTCGTTGGTGTATTTGACCGAGGTGTAGATGGGCCACAAGACAAACTTCTTGTTGTATTCGTCGAGCACGCTCGACGTTCCGTAGATTGGCCAGACGCGGAAACGCGCCACCTTCTCCCCCGACGACTTCGAGCCGAACGGCCACAGCACCGTCGTCGTGCGCACATCGTTCACCTGCGATTTTGCAAAGAAGGGAAACAGCACGAACATCATTTTGTCGCGTCCCAAAAACTCGTGGATGGTTCCGCCGATGGGGAAGATCGCGAAGTAGCCCTCGCCGTTGGCATCCACCCCCTGGAAATAGAACGGGATCACCCAGTTGCGGTGGCGGTCGTCGTCCGGTGAAAAATCCTGCGAGTAGCCAAAGAAGAGAAAACGGCTGTACTGCTCGTCCTTGAACCCCTTCTTCGTGTAGAGCGGCCAGAGATAATCCTTTCGCCACCGTTCCGTGGCTGGATCTTCGACGTGCGAGTAGAACGGCCGCACCGCCAAAAACTCCATCCCGTTCGTCGCCGATGTCCGGTCATAGACTGGATCCCAGTCAAACTCGGCCCCGCCCGTCGCCGCGCAGAATACCAACAAAACTACAAGTATTGGCCTCATTCATACCTCAAGGCATCGACGGGTTCCATCTTAGCGGCGCGCCAAGCGGGAAGGATGCCGGCGAGGGTGCTGAAAACCATCACGATAAGGCACACCGCCAGCACGTCGCTGGGCGTGGTGCGCGAAGGCATTTCGGTGAACTGGTAGAATTCCGCCGACATCAGATTCGGGTTGAATCGCCGCAAAAAGCCGAGGACGATATCGAGGTTGGCGGAAACCCACCCCCCCATCGCTACACCAAATATGCAGCCGAAAAGCCCCTGGACCGAACCGAGCAGGAAAAAGATACCAACCACCTTGCCGGAGGAAAACCCGAGGGCCTTGAGCAACCCAATCTCACGGGTCTTCTGGACACAGAGAGTAATGAGCGTGTTGGTTACGCTCATGGTGGCCACGAGCGAAATTCCGCACAGCAGGATAAACATCATATCCTTCTCCACCCGCAGTGTGCTGAGCATGTTTTGGTGGATCTCCATCCAGGTCTGGGCGCGAAGGTGCCGCAACCAGCCCAACTCGGCGCGTTCGCGGGAAGCCTCTCCCAGTCTATCCATTATTTTCTCGCGGGTCTCCCCCGCGCGGAAGGGATCGTCCGTGATAATCCGCAGGGTCTGCACACCCCGCTCCATGGCAAAAACGTCGCGGGCGGTGGGTAGCGAGGAAATCATGAACTGTGAATCAATATCGTACATATCGACCGAAAAGATACCGGACACCGTCAACTCGGCAGGCAGGCGCAGTTCGTCCTCGCTCACAAAGCACTGCGGCGAATAGACCGTCAACCGATCCCCCACCCAAACACCCAGATTCATCGCCAGCCGGTTTCCCACCACCACGGTTTCGTCGTCCAACGGCAAGGTTCCGGCGACCAGAAACGATCCCACATCCGAGATGTCCTTTTCGAGCTCCGGGTCGATCCCGCGCAACATCGCCGTAACCGCTTGGCCGTGGCGGGTCATCATCACAAAGCCCTCCACCGCCGGGGCGGCAGCCTTCACCTCGGGAATTTCATTCAGCAGCTCCAGCACCGGCCCAGGCGCAAAGGCGGACTGCCCGCGCGTACCGAGCTGGATATGCGAGTCGAGCTTAATCATGTGCTCCTTATGCACATCGTCGAACCCCGTCATCACCGACAGCACCACGATAAGCACCGAAACACCCAGCGAAATTCCCAGCATGGTCAGCACCGTAATGACCGACACCATGGACCGCTTGGGTTTCAGATATTTAAACGCCAGAAACAATGAAAAAGGCAACTTCATGGACCCTCCGAAAAATTAAGCGCGATTTTGTCAGACCCGTGCCAGAAAGCAACTTTTTCCATGATTAGAAGATGGAAGTCGCACAGAAACTCACGATCGCGAGTTTATGTGCGACTTCCACATTTCGCCAATGATTGCTTTCAAATGGGTATGGGGACTCTACAATCCACGGCATGAAAGAGTATCCAGAAGTTTCGACCGAAGACCTCGAAAAATATTCCTCCGCCATCTCGCTTTCCGACATGGAAATCTTTGTCTTCCCGGAACTGCTCTACAGCCTCGTGCTCGCCAATATCATGTCGCCGCGCATCTGGGAATGGAAGAAGCACGACTGGTTCCGCAAGCTCGACACTATGAAGCCCTACAAAAAAATCCAACGGCTCAAACAATTCATCATCGATCATTATGAATTCAACCTCGACCTCGATACCTGGGGCCTGACCACCAAGGAGGCCGAGGTGGAACGTTTCGCGCCCTTCATGGATGAAAAAACCATTGGGCAGAGCAACGCGCTCTTTGGCTACGAGGGCGACAAGCACTATTTCTCGCTCGATATCCGCAAACACTTCGGACTCGATAAATACACATCCAACGCCATCCCCTACTGGAAGACCGAAACCCTCGAAGCCATGGATGCCTTTAAATTTAAGGAGGACTACCGTGCGGGCGCGGGCGAATGCGTGTCGCTCTCCACCCTCTATGCCGCCGCGCTCTTCATCGTTTGCGACATCCCGCTCGAAGACATCTTCCTGCTCGCCACCCCGCTGCACTCGCAGAACTTTGTGGCGGTTAACGACGGGCTGCTCACCAACAACCGCCGGCTTGTCACCAAGAACATGTGGTTCAACGGCACCGATCTCACCGCCCGGGCGCAGCGCGCCCTGCGCCACGAGCAGGTCACCATCGTGGCCCACAGCACCGGCTACATCCACACCGCCTACCCCGAGGCCACCATCGCACCCGAAAGTTTCGAGCAGTTCCGCCAAAAGCTCGACGCCTTCACCACCACCGAAATCACCTACGAAATCCTTGCCAACTTCCTGCGCGACCGCTCCGAATACCAAAAATGTTTCCAGATCAAATACGTACGCCACGGCAAGGTGCAATTCCTCCCCATCGAACGCGCCTTCGCCTACGAACACGGCAGCCCCTACAAGATTTCCGACCTCGCCACGCGCGACAAGCTCCTCAACCAGATCGACGAATACGACTTCTACGCCGCCCCCATCCCCGAGCGCATCCAGATCAACAAGCTTAGCGACTACCTCAAGAACAATCCCATCAGCCATTTTGATAAAAAGAGCATGGAAGCCCTCGCCGAAAAGATCGATTGCTCCGGCGACATGGATCGCAAGATGTCCGTCCTCGAAGGCCTCGTCGACTTCATCCACCTCGACCCCGAACTCCCCGATATCGAAAACAAGCAGTTCAACGGTCCCGGCCCCATCGAACTCCAACCCGGCATGCAGCGCGAAGAAATCATTCAATACCTAAAAGGAATTCGGCGCACCCACCGCGTTGCCGACCTCGCCTTCTACGCCAGCCGCGACCTCGCCGCCACCGACTGGCAGCCCTTCCTCAAAGCCGCGTTCGAGCGCAACCCTGTCTGCATCGAGAAAACCAAGGAACTCTCCGACGACGCGCTTCTCCAGACCCTGGAAAAACTACCCAACGAATCCATCTACGACGGCACCCGCCTCGCCCAGCCCGACGAAGTCTGGAACTTCCAGCGCGGCGACGGCCTTGAACGCGCCATCACCCTCGCCACCATTTGGCGAGCCCGCCACCCCGGCGACGCCATCCAGCTCAACGCCAGCAGCAACGGCATTGCTCTCCATCTCGGCGGAAAAGAACTCCACCTCCCCTCCGGCAAAGGCTTGGAAAAACAGCTCGATCTATAAGCCGTCCGTTTCGTCCAAAAGAAAAACCCCCGACCGCATTGCGAACCGGGGGTTTTAAAATGGTGGCGACTCCCAGAATTGAACTGGGGACACGCGGATTTTCAATCCGCTGCTCTACCAACTGAGCTAAGTCGCCGTAAAATTGAAGCGCGCAGTATACGGAAACGCACCCTTCCGTCAACTGAATTAAATCGGAAGAATGGTCTACCAAGCTGGATGGCAATACGAATCGATTCTCCGCTCTCTCCATCCAGAAAGGCATCGATGGAGGTGGCACTACTGAAGCAACCCCAGCTTGACGGACATTCGGGCTACGGTTAATTTGCTTTCTCTTCGCACACAAGCGGAGCCATGTAATTCAGGCTAGAATACCTCCGGATCCGGTTGTAAAAAACTTCGACATACTCAAACGCCCTCAACCGAGCATGGGTGCGAATTCAGATTTTGAAATATCAGGTCAAAATGCTTCGCGACCGTATCGATGATCCGTGAATCATGGCAGAGGAAGGGGAACGGGAAGAATTGATGCGGCTGCCCCCCTTTTTTAAATATGAATCAAAATACCTATTTAGATATCAACCTTTTTTCTTGTGCAACGCTTGAATCGGTGTATATCCCGTTTCGGGGTTTGAGAGAAATGGAGGTACGGGATGAAACTCTGGATCATTTTCTGTTCTTGCATGCTTCTTTTCTGTGGTTCTGATGGAGCAACTTCTGAACTACCATGGAAAACGGGGGAGGTTTTTGTTGTCGAAAACTACGACTTCAAGGTAACGAAACAAGATCTCGGCTGCAATTTTTTCTGTGGGAACACAGGTGAACTGAATATCCCCGATGCGGGTGCAGGACAAGATCCGATTACTTCCGTTTCCATATCGACTAATTCTTTCAATTCGGATGGCGGAAGCCTGAAGATTTCGTTTGATTTTAACAGCTATGGGCTCGACAGTGTTGGAGGGCTGTTTATGTCGTTATTCGGCCTTACCGACACCTTGGTTTCCACAAACGGTTCGGGAATTGAACCAACGAACACAACAAAGTTTGCCGATTACTATCTGGACTTCAATAATGTGTATGGCGACTTTCTGCTCTGGCAGGATCGAAGCATCGACCAGCTGGCTTTTGACATTCAGCTGCAGCCCGGAAGCCTTCCTGTAAAGTTGAAGATTGAGTTGAGAGATGAAAATAATTTTGATGTTTTTACCCGCATCTTAGTGCCTGACGGTAGTTGGCAAACAGCGGAACTTGCTAGAAATGCATTCTCCATGTCGGTGACAGGAAACAACAACACAACACCGTTCCTTTGGGATAAGGTATCCACCTTGTCTTTGGTGGCAGAACGCTTTCACGCCGCGGACAATGTAGACAACCCCAACCAATGCGGTATTATGCTGGATAATATCCGGCTGGTGGATATGGATGGCCTTTATCCGGATTTGGAATCGGCCCGAGACCCCATCTCAGGAGGCCTGAAACCTGAATATAAAGATGCGTTTCTGGATCACATCCGCAAACTAAGCTTTCTCTATTTCCTCGACTTTGCCTCTACTGATGAGCGGACGGGTGGAATGATTCAGGATCGAGGCAGTTTTGCAGATTTGATGAGTGTTGGTGGCGCGGGGTTCCAATTGTCCGCCTATGCAATCGGAGCAGAACGGGGATATCTTTCCCGAACAAATGCAGCAGATCGGGTGCATGGGTTGCTGCACGTTATGGATACCCATCCGCAAGGCACCAACCGTGTGGGCACCATCGGCCATAAAGGTTTCTTCTACCATTTCATGGGAATCGACGGAAACCGAAAGCAGAATTTCGACTTCACTAAAACTGAGGATTTGAACGAAGCGATGGATACAGTTGAGCTTAGCTCCATCGACACTGCTCTTGTTTTGATGGGTGTGATTACGGCGGGACAATACTTCAATGGAGACAACCCACAGGAATCGGATATTCGATCAATGTCCGACCGGATTGTCCGGAGGGTAGATTGGCCGTTTATGACGGCCACGCTTTCAGAAGGAAAACAGCAGGCCTATCTCGGATGGAAACCATTAGAAAATCGAGATGATAGCGGAGCCCGTTTTCTATTACCTGATGCGGATGGAACCGGCCATTATTCAAGTCACCTCGATGGAGAGGGTGTCGAGCATCCGTCCACACTTGACTACTATACCGACGAAGGCCTGATGATTGCATTGCTTGCCATGGCGGCACCAGAAACCTCAAACCGCCTCTCGCATACCATATGGGACGACTTGATTCGTTCAAAAAAGAACGGTATTGCAGCCACATATCCAGGCGCTCTATTCACCTACCAGTTCCTGAGTTGCTGGGTAGATACCGAGGCCATGGGAACCGACAACCATGCAACCGAGCCTGTGGACTTTTACGCAAATACTGAAACGGTAATCAAGGCGGTTCAGCAGTACGCCATCAGCAACGCGTTGGAAATCACATCTTATGGAACGAACGCTTGGGCGCTAACCGCCTGCGACGGACCATTTGATAGCTATTTTGCCGAAGGAGCCCATTGCGTCGCTCTTGCCGATGACGAGATCGTCCGCAACCCCAACCTTGACAGAACACTGCAGGGCGAGGACAGCGATGGCGATGGAACCGATATTGAACGGGGTAACGCAACGGGAGGATGGACACGCTATCTCACCACCAACACCCAATCAATCACGTGGAGTTTCGATATCATCGGGAACGGATTCTTCAGGATGGATATGCGCTACAGCAATGATGGTCCATCGGACGAGGTTCAGCTATTGGTCGACGGGATATCCATCGGCACCGTCACCACAACCAACACCTTCCCTTCCGGCGGAACCCCCGGTGACGGGTGGAACAATTTTGCAACAAACACATTTGAACATGCTTATTGGCTAGATTCCACCACCCACACCGCCCAACTGGTGATTGTCGATACCGACTATTACGGAGTTGAAGTGGATCAGGTAGAATTTATTGGTTCGCACATCAAAACGCTGAACTCGGGAATACTTGCACCCTACGGAGCCGGAGGTTCAATTCTTCATGCACCAGGAGCCGCAACCGATGCCTTGTGGCACATGGCCATGCTGGACCTGAACCAAGACGGTACGGGCGATCTGCTGCACCCACGCTTCGGGTTTGCGGATGCCTATAACGAAGAAATCGCCGACGCGGCCATTGAAGGACTCCATGATCTCGATGATTCCATCTTACGAATATCGGGCGCGTGGATCAATCCGGTTGGTTTTTCCATCGACCAAGGCCCCATGTTGCTCATATTGGATAATTATCTGGGCGACCAATTCATCCCCAGCCTCTTCATGAACGACCCCGACATACACCGTGCAATGGTTGAGATATTCGCCCAATCTCCCGACATATATTCATTTCACCGGAACGCCGATGGAAGCATTCGAATGAAATGGAAGGGGGCGAAGTACGCAACCGTCGAAGCGACAAGCGATCTTGAGTCAGGTTCGTGGGTCTCCAGATGCGGTATGATCGCTACGAATCAGCAGGATGTCAGCACGGACTTCGACAACACCCTCTTTCTACGAGCTAGGCAGGTTGAGTAACGCCCGGCGGGAAAATGGGGAACGCCATCCTCGCCAACAAGCTTGGCCGCGCCACCTACCACATGCTCCGGAAAGGAACCGCCTTCGACGCCGA
Organism: uncultured bacterium; assembly: GCA_965372395.1. GTDB lineage: Bacteria > Verrucomicrobiota > Kiritimatiellia > Kiritimatiellales > Pontiellaceae > Pontiella. The sequence continues at coordinate 13,021 of CBDVCB010000004.1, read as the reverse complement.
GCTCGGTGTTGGCGGCTGTAAACGCCGGTTGAAAAGTGCGGCGGGCGGCGGCCCAAAAGTGCAACACTTTCCCGTTAAACCAAGTGGGGCGTGTTCCGCCTTCCTTTGCAGGGTCCGACGCATCCCGAATCAGCGAACGATGCCTGGACGGTTGATTGGGGAGCTACATGAGTCTGCCCCGGTCGACTTCGGGTAAAAAAGTGCGGGGCAAAATGCGGGGAATTCCACCACAAAGTGTTTGAATAGATTGCTTCCATGTTTGTATATTCCTTCACACCCTAAACTAAGGAAGAGTTATGGCTACAAATCAAATTGGAAAAAACACCAAGACCATCGGCATCAATATGTCGGACAAAATAGCGGATGGGTTGGAGAAGCGTGCCGCGTCAATGTACATCTCAACGAGTAAATACTGCAAAATCATCCTTTCCCAATGGCTGGCTTCCGGGGAGAAGCTAACCTTGTCAGAGAAAAAACAGGACTGAAGAGTCTCATAGGGATTCCAGATAAAATCTGGAGCCAGTGGGATAAAAAAGTCTCGGGGATTCCCGGGGCTTTTTGCATGTTGCGGGGGATTGCCCGACATATTTCACTTTTTTGAGGAAGATTCCCCCACATTCACCCGACTGGGTAGACGAACAGATATGTGCAGTCTACTTAGGAGGGCTATGTGATACAGGAAAAGAAGGTTCGGATTGTGGTGACCCAAGGGTATTGTTTTTTGCGCAATACGTTGACTGATCGGCTTGAGAAGGAGTCGTGGATTGAGGTTTGTGCGGAAACGTCAGGGATCGAGGAGACGCGGGAGTTGATCGACCTGTATCAGCCGCACGTGCTGGTGATCAATATTTCGATGAAGTGCAGCGCGGGGGTTTCCTCGTTGAAGAAATTAAAATGTGATTATTCCGGGTTGGCCATCATAGCCCTTTCGTGTGACTCCGAGTTTGAAAACCTGTACGCTGGGCAGGCTTTGCGTGCCGGAGCGGATGGATATATATCTTCCGTGGATTCGCTGGAAAATCTCGTCGGGGCAATCCGGTCGGCACGGGAGGGCGTCCGCTTTATGAGCCGCCGAACCGAGCTGCATCACCGGAAAAGCGCAGCGGGGGAGAAGGTTCTTGACGGGCTCTCCCGGAGGGAGTCCGAAGTCTTTTGCCTTACGGGGTGCGGGTATGTTCCGCAACGAATCGCCGAAAAGATGGATATTAGTGTGAAGACGGTTGAGAGCTACCGGGAGCGTATTCGAAAGAAAATGCATCTGCTCAGTGGCGCGGATCTCCTCTACTTCTCAGTAAGCTTTATGCGCAGTGCGGCCCGCAGGGGCATCAAAGAGGCGGATGATTTGGTGGTTAGAGAGTTGCTTTCAGCCACAGACTAACCGACCGGTTGGTCTCTGCCTGACTCCATTGGATTTGGAATTCAGCCTCTTCCTCCCCCAGCGAGAACAGACGGGCTGTCCCAAGCGGGATTTCCTTCTGGGAGATTGTGCCAACGGCCTCTTGCGCGATGATTTCGTATAGATCGCCGACGCGGGCACCGTGGAATCTCCCCCATCCTGCGAGGAGCGTTCCCGTTTCCGTCCGACGGGCGGGAAGGAGAAGCGGTCGGGCCGTGTTCATGGTTTTCATGATTTGCTCGGCGAGTGTTTGGCAGGCGGGATCCAATTCGTCGTGGTGTTTGAACGAGGCCGATACGGCGCTGAGTACGCGCGAGGTTTCGGTGTCGACGATCCGGAGGTGGATTTCATTCCGGGTTCCATCCGGGATGATTTCCCCGAAGAGAATCAGGCTGGCAGGAAGCAGTTTTCCGATTTCAGTGGTTGCGCGGTGGTCAGCCATCCCTGAACGGCTCAGCTCCACTTCGCGTAGAAGCGTATCGAAGGCTTCGCGCTCAACCAAAATGCATCCGCCTATGGCATCAAGGTATTTGTGCAATCGGCTGCGAACCATTGCGGTTTCCTCGGGATTTCCGCCGGTAGGCCCCAGGCAGGCGAGGATGCGCGGGCGGATAAAGGAGGAGGCCAGATCGTTGGAGCATGCTTCGATCCGGGTGGTCAATTGCTGAAGGCGGCCATTGAGCCCGTTGCCGCGGAAGGCCGGTTCCATCTGCTGAGTGCGGGTAGGTTCCCGTGCAGGGAGCGCGGCCTCTGAACGGACAAAGACAAATTCCCCTCCTGCATGGGCGGGGGAGGCGAGAGGCCCCATTCGCACGAGCTGTCCGGTCAATTGACTCACTTTAGCGCGGATCGACACTGCGATATCGGAGGCCGAAAAGACATCCTGATCCCCATACTGGAGATAGTTCAGGATTTCCTGCGCAAAGACACTATGGCGGATTCCGCTGTCCAAGACTGGCTCCAGGTTGCCGCTGGTGATGAGATAGCGCGACGGCACCTCCATTGCTCGTTGATACCAATGGCCGGATTTCAAGGACTCTTCCTCTCCACGGAAGAGCGACCCGCCGTAGCAGGTGTCGGCAATCAAGAGAACGTGTTTGGCGGGCAGGGCACTGAGAATCCTGCCGATGCTGCTATTCCAGAGCCAGTCCTCCTTGGCCGGTTGGTCCATCCGTGACCGCCGGGCTCCAAAGGGAATCCAGTAGCCCTCATCCATCTGCTCATCATAAAATCCGTGCCCGGCAAAATAGATGAGCAGGGCGTCGTTGGCGGTCAGGCACATGAGCTGGTCGAGTGTGCGCAAAATGTTTCCCCGGGTGGCCTGACGGTCGGTCAGTTCCATAACATTGAAACCATAGCGGGTTCGGAGAATGCTGCCCAAGGCTTCGGCATCGGAACAGGCGGTGCCGAGCTGCGACCAGCCGGTTCCGGCGTAGTCGCCAATGCCGATGACCAATGCGTGGTAGTTCAGGTCCGGAGTCGGGAGAGGGTCGCCGGAATTCAGCGCAGGTGCGCCCTGTTCAGGTCTGTCGCAGCCTGAAACCACCAAAAAGACGGCTCCAAGCAAAATGTACTGGCATCGTGTTTTCATCGTGAAAAGACGTAATCTCCCGGCTGGATGGAGTCCTTTGTTTGTCCGCGCGGAATTATAACCCGGGCGTTCTCTAACTCAACCTCTGAAATGACCAGTTCCGCAGGATGGCTTCCTTCGCGAAGGACGCGGCCTTCTTCGAAGGGTCCATCTGAGCGGATAACAAGAAAACGCATTCCTTTTTGCGCTCCGTTCCTTTCGCCGGCATCAATGGACAGCTCTTTGTTCCGCCTTTGGACGCTGGCCAAAATCAGCGGGAAGCGCTGTTCGATCTTCATGATGAGGCCGCCAAGCTGCTGAGGCAAAAGGCTCAGGTCTTCCAGATAGACATCTTCGATGAACAGTTCTTCGCCGCTGTCGGTGTCGAGAACCTGCGTGTAGATGGTCTGCCCGGAACCGTCGCTCAGAACCCGGGTGATGAAAACCATGTCGGCATCCAGTTTTCTCCCCTGTTTCAATAGGGCGCGCGGATCGGCCAGGGCGCTTCCGGAGAGGGCTTGTTCTTGCTGGAGGAGCTGGCCTTCGTCTCCGTCGGCGAGCAGGTAGAAACGAACCGGATCGAGAGTCAGTTCGTGCCCGATGAGATAGCTGATCCGCCGCTCGAATGCAGGGTCGGGAATTTCCCCCGCAAGAGGCGCAAGTGTCGTTGCCAGCCGGTAGGTTTGATCCAGATATTCAGGTAGGCGATAGACTACGGAAATTCTCTTTTCGGTGCGGTTGCCGTCGCAGTCTTCGGCCGCCAGTGCCAAATGGTTGGTGCCTGGGGAGAGCGGGATGCGCCGCAGGGTCCGAAAGAGCGGTGTGGTGCGGTCGAGCAGGTTTTCCCCGTTCAGCTTAACCGTGCGCAGGGCGGTATCGTCTTCCGCGCGAATATCCAGCGCGTATTCGGAATTGTATAGCGTGATCGTTTTCCCTGCATCGGCAATGTGCAGCCGGGGTGGAGCGGCCTCTTTGGCCTGTGCCAGATGCCGTAGTTCTTTTTCGGACAGCAACCATTCAATTCGGTTTCCGGCGTGGTCGGAAACGATTAGCCGAAGCGGCTCGCTTGAGTTGAGCGGGCAGGTCAAGGAATGTTCTTTTCCAGAGGGGGAGATGGTAAGGTTGTTGATCTGTAGCTGGCGGAGACCGAGATTGTCCCGGCAGGAAATGGTCAGCACCGCCCCGGTGCGCTGGAGGCTGATTTGCGGCGGAGTCCAATCCGCCACCACAACCAGATTGGTTGCGGTTTGCTTGCCGGAAATATCTTCTGCGACGATCCGGATTGGGTTGCACCCTTCCTGCAAAGGGAGTTCGCGCCGGAAGTCTATCCGGGGCATGGCCAGCTCGATAAATTCCGGCTCCTCGTTGATGGTGAGGTTTGCAATAAGATTCGAGCCGATAACTGTACCTTCCACCATGAAGGTTCTTTGACTGGTCCAGCTTGGGAGGGTGGCGGTCTGGATCCGGGGAGGCGGTGCGGCTACCATGGCCTGCTGTTCGCGGATGCGGTTGATGTAGAATTTTGCGCGCGCCGAGGGTTCCATTTTCATGGAGGTTTCCAGAAGGGCGAGCGCTTCAGGGAACTGCTTCTGTTCAAACATGCAGATGCCAAGTTCGCGGTGCGGAAAGTAGCCTTCGAGCATATGCATGCCATAGGTGCGCGCCCGCCAGCGCTCTTTTGCGTAGGGATAGCGTGCGCCGGGAATGAGCCCCAGCGCGGTTTGGAAGTCTGCCTGGGCCTCCTTGAACTTTGCGTCCCGCAGATAGAGGCGTCCACGTTGGTAGTGGTTCCACCAATTATGGTGATGGAGCACATACGGGTCGGCGTTTCGGAGGCTTTGAACGGAGATGCATCCGGGCAGCAGGACGATCAGCGCGATGAGCAGCAGCCCGAACAGGTAGGCAATCCTGCTCATGGGCCGTTTTGTCCAGCAAGGCCGTCAGCCACTTGTTTCCCCAGCAATGGAATGCTTTTGCGGAAGACTTCCAGGCTTTGAAAGCTTCTGTTCCATTGGATGGTCTGTCCGGGATCGGCGCGTGGATGCCCGGAGATTTCGACGGACAGTGCGCCATTGGCCAGTTCCTGCAGGTAGATTCTTAGCTTCCATGGCTCGGAAAGGACAGGAAGTTGTTCGAGGTGGATTTCAATGGCTTTCTGCAATTCGCGGTTGATCTGTTTTAGTTCGGTGCGGGTGTAGTGCGGTTGCATGCCGGGTTGGCCACGCAACTGAGGGGCGGTGCCATAGGCTGTGCGTTGCCAGTGGATGGATCCTGGGTGCAGAGAAAGGCTCATCAGAATCACGGCGGCAACTGCTACGGCCAGCGGCAGACTGAAATACAGTATTTTTCGGCGCGGTCTGCAAACAGGGGTCTCCGCATATTCCGGGTGTTCGGCCTCCCATTCGGCGAGTAGTCTTTCTTCCAGTTGATCGTCGGCAGCGGTGTCCCCTCCATCGAGGAGCGGTAGAATGCTTTCCAGTTCCCGATGCGTTTTCCGGCACGCGTCCAGAGCTTTGCGCAGATAGGGGTCGCTATGTAGCGCCTGTTCGAAACGGTCTTTTTCTTCGGGAGCCAGTTCATTGTGCAAGTAGGCCCAGATTTGATCTGTATGCGTGGTCATGGGCTGATCCTTTCAGACAGGGGGTGCTTACGCAGCTCTTTTTTCAGTTTACCGAGACATTTGGCCAACCGGCTGCCAACTGTATTCACGGCAATACCGAGCTGTTCGGACATTTCCCGGTAGGAGAGATGTTTCAGGTAGTACAGGTTGATACTTTCCTTGCAGGTTTTATTCAATTTACGAAGAGCTAGGCGCAGGTTCTCCTTGCGCTCTTTTTGAACCATTTCGTGGTGCGGATCCAGCGCGTCTGGGTTTGCAAACTCCAGTTCATTCCAGTCTCCGTCCAGTGTCTTTTGAACCGAGGAGGCCATGACGCCTCGCCAGCGGCTCTGCCGGCGGATTTCATTCACGCATTGGCGCATGGCAATTATCTTGATGAACCAAGAAAGGGAACTCTGCTGTCTGAAGCCTGGCAGGGCGGTCTGAAGCTGGACATAGATATTTTGGTGAACATCCTGCTGCTCGTGCTCTGAAAATTTCCACTTGGACCAGCGGGTGATCGATTTAATCATCGGGTCAAATTGGGTACAGAAAAGATCCCAGCCGGCCGCGCCCTTTTCGCGCACCGCCTGCAAAAGTTCCCTGTCGGAATATGGAGTGACTCTAGGCATACGAAGTAGTACTTCTTATTATAGGAAAAGACCGGGACGGGAAAGTCTAAATCCAGTGTGGATCCTCTGTTATTTTTACGAAATTACTCTGCCCTTCTTTACTGTTCGGTTGGCGGCGTGGTAAAATCCCCCACTTTATGAGTTGCTCCCGTTTCAATCTGCTCGTGTTTGCCGCATGTCTTGTGCTGCCTCCTTCGTTGCGGGCGGTTCCCGTCTCGATTCCGACGCCGGGCGGGACGATTGTGGTGGATATTAGCCATGCCGGGCCGACCGGGCAGTTGGTTGAGCCGGAACCGCCGACCGATGCCGGGTTCCGGTCCCCAACTATTTTTGCGGCACCATTGCCCATTGGTTCCGGGGCGCGGGCTCTCGGGCAGGCCGGGGCGTTTACGGCGGTTGCGGACGATGCCACCGCGGCTTCCTGGAACCCGGCCGGACTGACGCAGCTTGAGCACCCGGAGGTTTCGGCGGTCTACCGCCTTTCGGCGCGGGCGGACTCCCATGAGTCCAATAATAGCGATCTGGAGGTGGGGCAGGATCAATATCATAGCAGCGAACTCAACTATCTCAGTATGGTCTATCCCTTTCTCCTGAACGACCGCAATGCCGTGGTTTCCCTCAACTACCAGGAATCCTACGATTTCACCTACAACTTCACCGCCCGTTTCAATGGAAGCAATCAACAAAACGTGGATACCATCATCAATCAAACCTTCTACGAGACCACAACCAATTTTTTCAGTGATGTAAATCAAAGCTTAACGATCATCGCCGATGTTACGACCGATGCGCAGAGCCAGATCGATCAGATCCTGGACTCCGCGCTACTGTCCGGCATACACTTCCAGCAGTCGGGAACCATCGACGCTGTTTCGCCCGCCTTTGCCTTCGACGTGACCCCGCGCTTTTCCCTGGGGGTTACGGTCAACATCTACACTGACGGTGCAAGCCGGGGCAACCCAATTGAATCCACCTTGGTTGCCGATTATGCGGGAACCTCCGATAGCTATGCCGATGTGACCGACATCCGTAATTCCACTGCCATAATTCGCTATGATGGAGAGCGATATATCGGTCCACCAGGGAATTCCGTACCCATCCCCATTTCCGGTGAGAAAACCAATAATTTCGGTGATGTCGAATCCAATATCCAGAAGGATGCCTACACGGTTGAAGGGGGCTATCGCGAGGACAACACCACGGAAGACTTCTACGGGGTTAACGCCTCCCTCGGCGCGCTTTGGGCGGCAAACGAAAAGCTATCAATTGGTGCCTCCGTCGATCTTCCATGGATCGGCCACGGCAAGCAGACCAAGCGGATCGAGCATCAAGTGTCTACCTTCGACAGCAACCGGGTCGAAGTGGCGCAAAGCATTTTTCAGGAAATCCGAACAAGCGATGTGGAATACACCTTCCCGCTCTACTGGTCGGTCGGGGCATTGTGGCGCTGGTCCGACCGATTCTACACCTCCATGGACGCAAGCCGCACGCACTGGTCCAGCTACAGCTACAAGGCCGAAGGCGAAGAACGCATCAACCCCATTAACGGCGAACCGCATTCCTCATCGTCGCTCGACGACTGCTGGTCGTTCCGTCTCGGCGGCGAATATCTGTGCATGCTCTCGTGGACGGAAATTCCGCTGCGCGGCGGGGTGTTCTGGGAGCAACGTCCGGCAACTGGTTCCCCGGATGAATACTGGGGCTTCAGCCTCGGCTCCGGCATTTCGCTCGGAAAAGAACCGGGGCGGGCGGTTTTGGATGTGGCCTATATCTTTGAGCAGGGAAATAACGTGATGAGTTCATTGCTCCCCGGGCAAGCCGTACATTCTGACATCGTCAAACACCAGATCTTTGTTTCTGCGATCTGGCATTTTTGAGCTAATTATGGGGCGATTGTGGTAGATGCCCTGTGTTTTTCTAGGGGGATTCCATTTTCGAATTCCACTTTTCCGAATAAATCCTTTGATAAATTTCATCACTGAGGAACTTGCCGCGAAGCATAATTTTCGTAGAAAATAGGCCGTTGGCCGGTTCAAACCAAGAGGTTTTGCAAGCGGCTCAACGGTGTTTCCTTTTCTGCCTTTCCTTTTTCGAGGAGGCAGGAGCCGGTTTTTTCCAGAGATGAGTGAACTGGTAGCGTGCAAAGGCCGCGATCACCAGAGCGCCGGAAATCCCGCAACTCAGGCAACCGACAAAGAGCAATGACGAGTAGTCACCATCTCCGGTCTCGATTCGCTGCATCAGCCCGTAAACCGCGAAAGCCCCAAACAACATAATGCAAACTGCGGCAACAAGTGCTGGATAGGCCGGGCGTTGCTTGTACATCAAAGGCCCCATCTATTTACACTCCACATTCGAGATTGTAAAACTTCTGTGATACATCTTCTGAATTCTGAAAACATTACGGATTAGTTTAGTGGGTTTTGGTTTTGAATGAAGACAAGGGCTTGTGGAGAGTTTCGCCATAAATGAGAGGGTGCTCTAAGGGTTATGCTGCCGACTGCCTCTTTGACGCGGAATATTCCGCCGAATTCTACAGTTCGGAAAGTTTGAGTTTTTGACCGGAAACAATCCATCGGGCAAGGATGAGACTGCAGTATTCTGCGCTGGATAGGTGTATTGATGCGGCGTGTTTTTCGAGGGCGGCGACTATCTCGCTTTGCACGTTGATATCGATTGATTTTGTCTCTTTGTCTGCTTCCATGATCTCCCTTCCTGATTATGTGATTCCTGCTTTTTCGGACCGATCCCTATTCCCCGGAATAATAGCGCGATCAGTTTACCGGTTTTTGAATTTTAGTGAAGAAGTGGTCGCGTGGAGAGTTTCCCTACAAACGGGAGTGTTCCGTCTTTGCGTCTTGCGCCTTTTCGTGGCCATTTAATTTCCTGCGGTTCAGTTGCCATAGAAAATATAGAGCTTGTCATTTACGGCAATGGCGGCAGCCCGCCCCCCCAGGTGTTGGTGCCGCTTCCGCCCGTGGGCCAGTCGTTGGTGTGGATCAACACTTGGTTGGTGCCTTGCCACCAGCAGGGAACCACTTCGACGCGGTAGCTGTTGTTCCAACTTAAATTGTGGTTGGTTTCGGCCCAGAATATTTCAACCTGTCCGTTGGTGGCTTCCCATGGTCCCGCCACCTGCACCCATGTGTCGGTGCAGAGATTGGTGGTTCCGCTGATGCAATAGGTTCGGTCGGATTCCGTGTCCCATGCCAAATGAAAAGAATTCGATCCGGCAATCGGTTCCAGCCATAGGCAGCTGTACCAGTTGGTGGGATCGGTTCCGGCCACATATTCATCGCGGTTGCCCATGCCATCGCCGTCGATGTCTGCGTCGGCCACCACATTGCTGCCTACGCCGAAATAGAGCGTTTCCCAGACATCGGCAATCTGGTTGGTGTTGTTGTCGATGGGATAGAGAAAGAGGGTTCCAAGGTCGATTTCGTCTCCGGCCAAGGCATTTGCGATAATGTTGTTTGACGAGAACAGCAGGTAGCCGGATTTAGTGATATTCAGGTCATAATCATCGAGATACAAAATGGTGTTGGTGGGAAAGTTTCCCTCCGCATCACTGATCCAGCTTGCGGCATAGCTGGCTTCCCATGGATATTCGGAATACACCAAATCAGCGTTTAGTCCGGTCTTTCCAACAAATTCAATGTCGGCATCTTCGAGCCGCTCCATCGTCCACGCATCCCGAACAATAGCGGAAGCGGTGATGACAGGATCAAACCGGAAGCTGACGGGAACGTAGCTCTTGCTCTGTGTTATTTCAACATGGCGGGGATTTCCGTAGTCGGAAGACGGATCATTCATGGCATCCGGGTCGGTGGGGCTTTGGCGGAGAAGATAACCATCCGATGCTGTGGCGACCTCGACGGTGTGTACGCCGACATCATAATACCCGGCAAACGTTATCAAATCGTTGGTTCCAAAATCTTGGCTAGTGCTTCCATCAAGCCATGCGGTTGTAGATGGTGGTGGTGCAACGCCCGAACTGCTATCCCATGCATAGACCAGAACCTCTCCGGCAACATCTCCAAACCCACAGAGTGGGGTGAAAAATGCCAGCCCAATAAAAAAAAGTAGATCCCCTGCCTGTCTTGCGAATCTCATAGCGCGCTCCCTTGGTTAGGTGAGCTTGCTAAGTCGCTTGGAGGGCTGGGGTCTTCCCGGATTTTTTGGATTATTCCATTTTCGCGAAAGAGATGTGCGTGCGAGGGAATTCGCCACTTATGAAGAATTTAACAGAAACGCATGGACCGGAAGTGCCGGATCGTATATATCGCCCGATTCTTTTGAATGGTTGATGCAGGGTCGGCCTCCATCGAACGATTTGTTTTCCGCAAGGGAGTATGAAAAATGGCTTTGTATCTAGTGAATTTTGATCTGAGGGGAAGCCATGATTGCAATGGGTTATCTAACCCGGCTTTCGCTATTTGGCGCGCGACAATTACATTTACCCATCAACGACAATTACACTTACCCATTAAATAGCCGATAATCTGGCCCTTTTCAGAGAGGAGAAAATGGGTGCAGGTTACGGATCGGCAGGTAAGGAAAATGTGGATGATGGGTAAATGTAATTGTCGCGCGCCACTCATTTACCTTGCCGAAGGAGTTGCGCTGGTGCGCCCACCGCAACCTGCATAAAAGTTTCTGTTTTCCGCTCTACTGCTTCGACAACGAAACCGAGACCTCCCGATTTCCGGTTGAGGATTTAATGCTCCTTCATGAAGGAACCATGGAAACGCTGGCGCTGAAGCTGGCCAAGCCGGAAGACATTCCACAACTGGAAAAACTGGCCGACCTGTTGCTGGGTGCCATCAAGAATTTTCTGGAGGAAACGGGCCTGGCATAGGCCAATACAAGAAACGATTCGTTGCTTTTCATTCATTCGTTTCACCCAGCCAGCAGGAAGGTTCGGCGACCGCCGGTGATTTAATCAACTATTAATATATTCATCTTAATAGTTGATATTTCATATAGGAGATAATATATTACCTATATGAAAAACGATTTTGTTTTGGCCACGCCGGAAGAGACGGCTCGTCAGCTGGCGGAAAAAGCCCAGGCATTGCGACTGGCCCGCAACTGGAAACAGGCCACGCTCGCCGAGCGCTCCGGAGTTAGCCTAGGCTCCTTGCAGCGCTTCGAGCGCACCGGTCTGGTTTCCCTGCAAAACCTTCTTAAACTCGCCTTTGCGCTGGGTCGACTGGCCGACTTCGAACAACCGCTCGAACCGCCGCCCGCAAGAAGCATCGCGGAACTTGAAGCCGCCACCCAGCCGCGCAAGCCAAGGAGAGGGGCAAAATGAAAAAACTGTCCGTCCATCTATCAACCCTCCCCGGCCAAGACCGCCTCGTCGGGGTTCTGGCCGAAGCGGATCGGAAAATCTATTTTGAATATGATGCTGAATTTCTAAAAGACCCGCTCTGGCTCTCCCCGTTTAAACTACCGCCTGAACCCGGTCTTCAGGAGCATCGCGACCTCTCCTTCGGACCGCTGTTCGGCCTGTTCGACGACAGCCTGCCCGATGGCTGGGGACTGCTGCTGATGGATCGATATTTTCGCCAGCATGGCATTCCGCCCGAGACGCTCTCGCCGCTCGACCGCCTTGCCTACATGGGAACACGCGGCATGGGCGCACTGACCTACCATCCCCCCGCCCAATCCAACGACCTGCGCGACAGCGCACTCGACCTGCACCCTCTTGCACAGGAATCCTACCGGGTGCTGGAAGGCTCCGCCGCCGATGTCCTGCCCCAACTCCTGATTGCCGGGGGAAGCCCCGGTGGAGCCCGTCCCAAGGTTCTGGTCGGGGTTTGCGGCGACCATATGATCTCCGGCACCGACCTGCTTCCCGAGGACTACAACGCATGGATCAATGAAGCTCCTCGGGGCAAGCCCACGAGGTATCAAGTTGTTTTCAATTTTGTTTGTACGACGCAAGCATCGGGGAATTAGACCCACCTTCGATTAAATTCCATTCCAAGCGCGAGGCCTCCGAAGACGGCCGCATTGAATATGCCTATTCAAAAATGGCCCGGGCCGCGGGTCTCGACATGCCGCCCACCCGCCTGTTCACCACACCCGAGGGCGAAGCCTTCTTCGGGGTTGAACGGTTCGACCGCCTGAACAACCGGCGAATCCATACCCACACCTTCGGAAACCTGATCCACTCCAACTTCCGCATTCCGGGGTGCGACTATGAACAACTCATCAAAGCCACACGCGTCCTGACCAAAAACCAAGCCGATGTGGTGGCCGTCTTCCGCCAGATGGTCTTTAACATTCTGGCGCACAACCGCGATGACCATGTGAAAAACTTTGCCTTCCTGCTCAATAGCCACAATGAGTGGCGCCTGACCCCGGCCTACGACCTGACCTTCACCTATGGCCCCGGCGGGGAACACACCATGACCGTTGCAGGCGAAGGCCGGTCCCCGCAACACAAACACATCATCCAGATTGCAGACGGCGCGGGCATTTCATCCAGCCTGACCCGGGAAGTCATCGCCGAAGTAGCCAACGCCCTATCGGATTGGAAACATTTTTCCAACGAAGCCGGACTCTCAAAAGAAACCACCGACCAGATCGCCTCTGCCCTGCGGCCAGGCCAAGCATGAACAATGAAACTTCTTTTTGTGATCCTTGCGCAGCCCATCTGCCGTTAGGACGACACGGAGGTCGTCCCTCCACAAAAAGGCGGCCTATAGCCGCCCTTCCGTGTATTCTGTGCTTTCCGTGGTTTAGAGCTTTTCCACAATCGCCTCGGCCATGCCGATGTAGGTGGCGGGGCTCATTTCGAGGAGGCGTTGCTTGTC
>CBDVCB010000003.1:0-68126 GCA_965372395.1 uncultured bacterium | reverse complement strand
GCACCAAGCACCAAGCACCAAGCACCAAGCACCAAGCACCAAGCACCAAGCACCAAGCACCAAGCACCAAGCACCAAGCACCAAGCAGGCACCCTATCGGGGTTCCCCCGATACCGCCTTGCGGAAACTCCCAATAGACTCATCAGGGTTCCTTCCATATTTCTTTCAGCACCCCCCCGTCTTGCGGGTTTTCGGTGGTTGGGGGATATTGCAGCCGTACCGGGGAATTCGCGCGGATGGAACCATCGCCGTGGATTTTGGAACTGGAATGGGAAACAAAGAGTTTATTTTGTTTGGATAGAGTTGGGCATGAAAGTTGCTGTCAACATCGGCGAACTAACCAAAAGGAGAAAGTTCATGAAGAAGAAGTCGAAAGTCTATGGTCGTGCAATGGGGCTGTTGCTTGGGATGTGCGTATTTGCGCTGGGCGGCCAGTTTGCCGTATTTGCGCAAGACGCCACGGACACCGGGCCTGCGGCTGACTCGCAAAAATCCGAGACGGTAACCATCAACGTCAAGGATGCGAATATTTCGGAAGTGCTCAAGGCCTATTCGCTGCAGACCGGACAGAGCATCGTGGTCGGACCCGATGTGGTATCCGACAACGTGAATGTGCGTTTGAACAACATCCCTTGGCAGGATGCCTTGGACGTGATCCTCAAGCCATACGGCTTCGGATACCGGATGGTGGGCGACACCATTGTGATCAGCCGCTTGGAAAACATTGTGCAGGTGGAAGGAATCGAACCGCTCGCCTCCAAGGTGTTCAAGCTCAAGTATCTCGATGCCTATGACATCAAGGCGATTTGCGAAGCCCAACTGAGCGGACGTGGTAGATTTACGATCCTTGAAACAAAGAGTCTTCCCGGATGGGAATTCGGAGGGGAGGGTTCCAGTGGATCCGCCACGGAAGCCGGGGTGCGTACCCGCAAGAAAAAGGAGGATATCCAGAAGAGCAAGACGTTTGTGGTTGCGGATGTGCCAGCCTCCATCACCAAACTCGCAAACATTATTGATGAAATGGATGTGATGCCCGAACAGGTATTGATCGAGGCCAAGTTCCTGGAGATTTCAAGTGGCGTGCTGTCCGATATCGGACTGGACTATGTCAATGCGGTTGAGAATGTTGTGGACTTGGGCGGGACGGGAACACTCACCCCCGCGCTTCTCGATGACGACCTGCTGAAGGTGTTGAACATGACCACAGGATTCCCCGATCCGCTGCAAACCCGTTCCGCTGGAAGCTATTCGCAGGACAACGGTATTCGGCTTTCCCACAGTGTGCTAGGCGAGTGGGGCGCGGACATGCTGTTTGCGTTCATGGCAAAGGATGACGATGCCAATGTGCTGTCGGCACCCCGGATCTTGACCCTCAACAACCAGGAAGCGGCCATTCTCGTCGGTCAAAAATATCCGATCATTGAATCGCAGAACAATTCCGGAAGCGGTAGTACGGTCACTTCAACGAGTCTGGACTACTATGAAAACATCGGGATTCAATTGAACGTAATTCCGCAGGTTTGCGCCGGCGACTACATCAATATGATCGTGCATCCGGCCGTCAGTGAAATTGCAGGGTTCGAAGCGGGTGTTGTTACCGGTGGCAGCGACTCCCAATCCGGAACGCAATACCCCATTTTGCGGATTAGGGAAGCGGAAACGCAAATTATGATCAAGAGTGCCAACAGTGCCATCATCGGTGGACTGCAAACCGAACGGGACAGGGAAGTCACCAAAAAGGTTCCGTTTTTGGGCGATATCCCGTTCCTCGGACGGTTATTCCGTCGTGAAACCCTCACGAGGGAGAAGATCGACCTGTTAATCTTCATCAAGGGAACCATTATCGACAACGACGGCTACGCTGCGGACTCCAAGGTACGCGAAGAGCAACGCGAGGCGAAGATGGATCTCGAATTGCTGCAGAAGCAGGAGGAAGCCGCCGATGTTGCCAAAGAAGAAGGAGCCTCCGAGAATGAGGCTCTCGCCCCGGTGGAGAAAACAGATGTATCGTCTTCGGAAAAGGAAGCGATCATATCTTTTGTAAACGAAATTGCTGAACCCGAAGAGATGTAGGAAAATCGTTTGTAGTTCCGCCTTCGGGCGGAGCTACAGACTTATTTAAGAAGGGTATACTGGGAAATGATCACCGACCAACTAAGTGAAATGATGATCCGCAGCGGCCGGGTTGGCTCCAAGGAGCTGGAAAAGGCGATGGAGATCCAGGAGGCGTCCGGGAAAATCCTGACGGATATCCTGATCGATGAAAAGCTGGCCTCGTCGGAAGACATTGCGCTGACCTTCTCGGAACTGCTTAATATTCCCTATCTTGAGCTCGACGAGGATTTCCATCTCGAACGCGAAGAATACGATCTGATTCCCGAATCCGTCGCGCGGCGCTATGGCCTCATTCCGCTCAAGAAGGAAGACGGGGTGTCCATCACGATCGTGATGAAAAACCCGCTCGATATGGATGCGGTTGATACCATTCGCTCGCTGACCAGCTTCGAGATCCACAAGGCCGTCAGCACCGAAGAGCGGATCAACACCATCATCGAAAAATGCTACAAGGAAGAGGCCTATGTAGAATCCAGCCTCCAGGATATCGTGGATATCGAGGCAAACGAAAGCGGGTTCGATGCCGATATGGGCGATGTCGATCAACTCTTGATCCATGCCAACGATGCCCCCGTTGTGCGCTACGTCAACCTGCTGTTGATGGAAGCCGTGCGCGACGGCGCTTCCGACATCCACTTCGAGCCGGGCGAAACCAGCTGCACCGTGCGCTTGCGCGTGGACGGGGCGTTGCGTTTGGTAACCCCGCCGCCCAAGAGCCTCTTTCCTGCGATTATAACGCGCATCAAGATTTTGGCCGAAATGGACATTGCCGAGCGGCGCCTTCCGTTGGATGGCCGTTTCAAGTTCAGGTTTTCCGGCCGTGTGGTGGATGTGCGGGTGTCCTCCATGCCGCTGGTCTTTGGCGAAAAAATCGTAATGCGCATCCTCGACAAGGAGAGCCTCGTGCTCGATCTTGGGGATATTGGCTTCGAAGGGAAAAACCTAAAGCGGTTCAAGGAAATCCTGAACATGCCGAACGGGGTTATTTTGCTGACCGGTCCGACGGGTAGCGGCAAGACCACCACGCTCTACAGCGCCTTGAACCTGCTGAAAAGCACAACCAAGAATGTCCAGACGGTGGAAGATCCGGTGGAATACCTGATCGAAGGCGTCAACCAAATGCCGGTCCGCCCCAAGATTGGGCTAAACTTTGCCGAGTGCCTGCGCCACATCCTGCGCCAAGACCCGGATGCGGTGATGATCGGGGAAATCCGCGATGCGGAAACCGCCGAAATCGCCATGCGCGCCTCGCTTACCGGGCACATTGTTTTGAGCACATTGCATACGAACGATGCCACCTCGTCGTTCAGCCGCATGCGCGATATCGGCATTCCGGCCTACCTCACCGCATCGACTATGCGGCTGATCATTGCCCAGCGGCTGGTGCGGAAAATCTGCCCGAATTGCAAGACCGAGTATAAACCGGACGATGGCGAGATGGAGTGGGTCAAACCTATTTTCCCCGAGGCGGGAAGCTGGACCTTCTACCGCGGCGAAGGCTGCAACCAATGCCGCAACCTCGGCGTAAAAGGCCGTCGTGCCATATTTGAATTCCTGGAAGTGACGCCGCCCATCCGGGAACTTGTGCACGACGAGGCCGACGACATGACCCTGCGCAAGCAGGCGATCAAGGGTGGCATGGAAACGCTGGCCGAAAACGGATTTAGACGGGTCAGACAAGGTGAAACCACCATTAGCGAGGCGATCAGCGTCTGCCAAATGGACTGAGGGAAAGTTAAGAATGAAGATTTTAGAATTAAGAATGGTCGGTCTGCGACAGCGTTTACTAAAAAAAGGCCAACGCCGCCAGAGTTCCACCATTCTTCATTCTGAATTCTTATTTCTTCATTACATTAAAGTTGGCGAAGGATAAAAAAATGGGTGTATTTAGCTATATTGCGAAAAACAAGGAAAGCCAGGAGATTCGCTCCTCGATCGAGGCGTCTACCCGGTTGGAGGCGTTGGAAGCCTTGCGGAAGAAGGGATTGACCGTGGTTGATCTCTTTGGCATCGAGCATGAAAAGGCCGGTGCGGCTCCGAAATCGGCTCCCGTAAAGCCGGACGTCAAAGCCAAGCGCAAAGCGTTTACTTCGGGCAAGGTAAGGATGGGCGATCTCGCCATCTTTTGCCGCCAGCTGGCCATTTCGGTCAATGCAGGGGTCCCGTTGCGCGATGCGCTCGATACGATTGGGCAGGAGCTGGAGCAGCCGCAGTTGCAAGTGGCCGTACTGGACATGGTGGGCCAGTTGAACGACGGCAAAAGCTTTTCGCAAGCGGTCGCCAGCCACCCGAGAATCTTCAATGTCATGTTTTGTGGATTGGCCAAGGTTGCCGAAGAGGCGGGCAAGCTTCCGGAAACCCTGAAGCAATTGGCCGACTATCTGGAACGCACCGACAAGCTGCAGCGCCGCATCAAGGCCATGGCGGCCTATCCCATGTTTATTGCCGGCTTTTTCGTGGTCGTCTGCCTGATCATGACGCTGTTTATCCTGCCGCAGTTTGTCGATATCTTCGGGGGCTTTGGCGCAGAACTACCCATCTTCACTCGGGT
This sequence comes from uncultured bacterium, assembly GCA_965372395.1. Classification (GTDB taxonomy): domain Bacteria; phylum Verrucomicrobiota; class Kiritimatiellia; order Kiritimatiellales; family Pontiellaceae; genus Pontiella. The sequence continues at coordinate 63,460 of CBDVCB010000003.1, read as the reverse complement.
GGTATTTTCCATAAATGCTTTTTTTGTGAAGTATATCATCGAAATCTTTGCCCTCGTGATTGTAGTGACCGCCGCGCTGGTCTTCTACGGACGCACCCCCTCGGGGGGGTACCGCAAAGATCAGCTCAAGCTAAAAATGCCCTATGCCGGCGATCTGACCATGAAATATGTTTTGGCCCGTTTTTGCCGCAGTCTGGCCATCATGGTCAACAGCGGGGTGCCGATCTCCACCGCGATGGAAATCTGCGCGGAGGCCACCGGAAACAAGGTGCTGGAGCGGACCGTGTTGGATGTGCGCGACCGGATACTGACCGGGCATGGCATTGCCGACAGCCTGGCGCAGAGTGGAATCTTTCCGGGGCTGGTGGTGCGCATGGTCAGTGTCGGCGAAGATTCCGGCCAGCTCCCCGAGGTATTGGAAAAGGTGGCGGATTTGTATGAAGACCAGGTGGAAGTGTCGATCATGACCACCATGGCCCTGTTTGAGCCGGTGATTATCTGCGTATTTGGCGCGTTCGTCTTGGTGATCGTGCTGGCGATCTATATGCCGATCTTCACGGTTTCATCGAGTGTTCAGTAGCGCTTCCAGAAAAGGAGGTTGATGACAATAGAAGAGACAAATTCAGTGTTGGAAAGACCATCCTGGGGCGGATGGGAAATGGAAATAGGGCAGAGTGCCCATGGTAGTTGGTAAACAACAAAAGGAGTACAAAATGAAGATACAGAAAAACAAAAAAGCCGGTTTCACTTTGGTGGAACTGATGGTCGTCGCAATTATCGTTGCCATTCTGGCGGCGGTAGCCATCCCGCTGATGTCGGGAAATAAAAATCGTGCCATTGCAACGGAAGGCCAAGCTGGTTGCAGCACAGTGGCTACAGCTTTGCGTGTATATAAAGCGGAGCATGGTGACTACAATGCTCCCGGTGGACTTGCATTAACTTTGACGGGTATAAATCTCGGCGATATGGAAGGAAGGTATTTCAATGATGCTGACTACAAGTATACACCGGGTACCACTACGTTCAAAGTTACCGCAACGGCAACTGGTACTGATGCTGTGGGTATTATTGTCAATCTGGACCAAGATGGCGTATGGACCGATACCGGTACCGTTAAGTGGAAGTAATAACGAATTAAATGGGCGGTAGTCGTTGCCGATATCGGCAACGACTACCATTCAACAACCTTTAGGTTAGAGGTAGAAATGTCAGCGGAACCTACAGAAAAAAACGAAAATATTGCGGGGATCAATATTGGGGATGGTTTTGTCAGCGTTTCCCGGATAGTCCGCCGTGGCCGCAAAAAAATCCTGCTGACGCATGCCGGATGGATGGAATATGCGCCGGATGCCACGGATGACGAGATGGTACGGGTGATCCGCAAGCTGTGGAAAAAGGCCAAGATGCCGACGCGCACGGTTTGCGCCGGGTTGCAGTCGCGCTCGCTCTGCCTTAAATATTTTAAATATCCCGATCTTTCACCCATGGAGCTGACCTCCGCGTTAAAGCTCGAAGCCGAGGAAACGTTGCAGCTCCCACCGGAAAAAATCATGCTCGACTGGCACCTGAACCGCCCGAGGAGCGATCCCTACACCCAGCAGGGCGAACAGCTGCAAGGCGTGCTGGTGGCGGTGGCCAAGGATCAGGTGGTGCGGCAGATGAATCTCGTGAAAAAGGCGGGCCTGTTCCCCGTAATGATGGATGTGGGCTGCATGTCGCTCTGCAATCTCTTTTTAACTCTGCGCGGAGATAGCGTGAATACCGAGAATGCGGTTTGCGTGGTCAACCTGTCGCGCTACAACGCCGATATTTCTATTCTGTACAACGACCACTATATCTATCCGCGAACCATTATTTCCCGCTCCGCCGAGTGGGCCAGCAAGGTGCAGTACCTGATTGAAAACATTTCGGACGCGTTGCTCTACTACCACGTGAAGGTGGATAAAACGCCGGTCAACCGGTTGGTGTTGACCGGGTACGTGCCGGACAGTTCCGAATTCCTCGGGCAGATCCACGATACGATTGGCCTGCCGACCGAGGTCTGGAATCCGCTGAAGGATGAAAACTTTATGATCGCGCATGGCGCAAAGTCGTCGAAGAAAGACGAAGCAATCACCCCGCTGATGACCACCAGCCTGGGGCTTGGACTACGAAATACGTGAGGAAGTTAATTTTGAATTTCGAATTTGGATTTTTGATTTGTGGGTCTGTCCGAAGGGTCGGACTCCGCTCGTGCGGAGCGACAGCCTCAAAAAAAGGCCAACGCCGCATGAGTTCCATAAATCGGCAATCAAAAATCAGCAATCAAAAATGGGAATTCCAACATGGTTGACTATCAAATCAATTTAGCAAAAACAGTCGTGAGCACGCCGGAGCAGCGGCGGAAGTTCTACAACGGCATGATCCTCTATCTGTCCTTGTGTGCGGTGGGAATGGTCTATGTGGCCTATCTGGCGTCCTCCAATGTGATGGAGGCCTACAGCGCAAGCCGCCAGCGGGGACGGATGGTCAAGGCGGTTTCATCGGTTTCGGGTTTCAGCAAGACGTTCTACAGGAATCCAGACAAGGCTTATGAAGAGCTTCAGCTCTATGCCGCGGATCTGGCTTTGCTGAAGACCGCTTTTGCGCAGCGCACCCACTTTCTTCCGGTTCTCAATCAGCTGTTTGCCGATTTTCCGGAGGATGTGGCGGTGGAAAACCTAGAGGCCTCTGCTGCCAATAACAGTATTGCCTTTGGGTTGGTGGGGCCGGGCAAGTTGGTTAAGGCGCTGCAGCTTGCATGGAAGCAGAATACGGAACTGAACGGTTTGGTGCGCAGCATCAAGCAGGTCAAGGGCGAGCAGCGCATGGTGGGTGACCAAGCGGTCTATTTTGTGAAGTTTGAATGTGTTTTGAAGTGAGTGTTTCAGTGCTTAGTACGTGGTGCTTAGTCCGTGGTGCTTAGTCCGTAGTGCTTAGTCCGTAGTAGTCCGCACTAAGCACCAAGAACAAAGCACTAAGCACTGGAAGCAAAGCACTAAGCACCAGGAACAAAGCGCTAAGAACAAAGGATAAAACAATGGATGTAGGAATTTTTATGGCGAGTGGGGGGCGGTTGAGGGCGTGGTTGATTATTCCGCCGCTGCTCATCGTCAGCGTGGGGTTGGGTTCGCATGCATGGCAGCAGCGGGCAGAATGGCGGTTGCAGGAAACCCAGGCGCTTTCCGAGGTTCTCCCTCCTTTCATTGCGGCCCGGAAGGATGCCGTTGAACTTATCGAGGGCTTTAAAACCGCTGCGGGGGGGGAGTTGGGTTCCGAAGACCAATTGATTTCATTCCTGCAGGATATGGCCCAGAAAAACGATTTCATAGTGGGTGCCGTCAATGTGGTTGACCGGAAAAGGCAGCAGCAAAAGGCGGTGCCGGTGCTCAACGCCGTGGTGAGCGGGCAAGGGAATTTTACGGCCATCCATCTGTATATTAATGAAGTCAAAACCGAGCAACACTTGCTTTCGGTCAGTTCCCTTAAAATAAAGCAACCCACCGAACTTACCGAGGGAGACGGATTGTATGATGTGGAGATTGTTTTTGAATTGCTATTATTGGATGAAATGAAGGCCTTCAGCGGAGGTGTCCAATGATTGGGAAAAATAAAGCCAAAGGCGCCGTCAGCGAATACCGGGAAGTCTCGGTCAAACCCGCCGTCTACACCATGCTGATCGTCGTGGCGGCCGTCGCCGCGCCTCTCGGATGGTTGAACCAGAAAATCGGTGCGGAAGGTTTCGAGATCGCCGATACCTCGCAGTACCAGAACTTGGTGGCGGTGGTGGGTCAGGATGTAGATATGGTTCAGCGCATGCTCGACAATGAACGCATCGACGAAAGGGAGCTAAGAGGAACCATGGCGCCGGTCGTCACGCTCATTACGCCCGACATTATGCCAACCAATATGGCTGAAGCGGCGAATCAGGAGCCCGAAAAGTTTAAAATTAAATTGAGCGGCATCTATTGGAGCGCACACGATCCTCTTGCGACCATCAATGGAGAAAACTGTCATGTTGGCGATTTTATCCAGGGACATCGCATTGTCGAAATTCGCAAGACCGAAGTCGTCTTCGAGGATCCGATGGGCGAAAAGATCGTGAAATATTTCTACGACTATCTCGAAAAACCGAAGAAAAGGCGTTAGGCACGGGGTTCTAGCCGAAAAAAATACCCGGACTCTGGCCCGGGGTATGTTTCGTAAATGGATGTATGATAGGTGTTTTAAATTCGGATGCTGGGGGTGGGCGGTACGCAAATTTTCTGCCACGCGTGGCCTCGTTGGCGTAGGGAGGGATGGGTGGTAAAAATAGGAGTCCATGTGAAAATAAAATATCAATCCGGGTTCTCGTTGGTGGAGGTTATGTTTGCAATTCTGATTCTTTCGATTCTCGTATTGGGCAGCTCCGCCATTCTTTATCAGGCTGGAGGCACGATCGCTATTCAAAACAACAAGCGGGCGGCGACCTCCGTTGCCAGCCGTCGGCTGGAGCGGTTGGGTGGGATGCTCTACGAGGATCTCCGATCAAATTTCGGTGGGGAATATTATATCGAACTTGATAACGACAGGGTTTCTTTGGCACCGGATGAATCCGTTCTTGTCAACGGGAAACTACGGTCGATTGTCGTCAAGGCCGAAACGATTTTTCAATCCTCGCCCGACCGCGAGTTTGTACGGGTCGAGGCGCGGGTACAGTATCGATCCGGTGATAATTGGCTAGCGTTGACCACTCATATTAGATAGGCGGTGTGATGAAAATCGAAAAATACAAAGACAACGGCGGCGGGGTGCTCCTGCTGGTTTTGCTCGTGGTGATTATCATGTCGGTTCTGGGGGGCGGGTTGCTTAAGCTGGCGAACCATGACGCCATCGAAACCGTAGGAGTGAAAGTCAGGGCCCAAGCCTTTTGGTTGGCGGAGGCTGGTCTTCAGGAGTTTATGGCTGTGGTTGCCGAACCCGTAAACCGAACCCGACTCGACTATGTTGGAGAAGGTTTGATTGGCGCGGGTGTGCTCGGCGGGAGTATTCCAGATCGTGGGACCTATACGGTCGATATTGCCGAAGATTCGGATAATTCGGGTCGTGTCATCAAGGAATATACCATCACATCGACCGGCCGGACGACGGGCGGTGAAGAGGCTAGCGTGTCGATTCACGCCATGACCGAAACCTTCGCGAACTACATCTATGCAACGGATGCTGAGGAGACTCCCGATGGCCATAACATTTCCTTCCGCAACGATGATGTGATCGGCAAAGAAGGTCTAGACGATCTGGCGGACAACGGAGTCATGTTCTCAAACGACAAGTTTAATATTAACGGATCGCCCGACCTTTGGGCGGAGGTTCGCTCGGCGGCGAACGGCGTAAACTACAATGATCGGCGGGATGAACGCGTGGGCGATCCCGATGTGTTCCATAATGGATTGGAGTTGGGTGCAATTCCGTTGGATTTCGGCGCGCATAATTTCGAGGGCATAAAAGCCGCTGCCGGAAAGAAGCTTTCAGGAAACTATGCCATCGAATTCAAGGGAACAACCTATGATCTGGTAAATCTCGATACGGGGATTGTTACCACGAATAATTTCATTTCGGACATTAATCTGGCGGTGAACCGACGCATTATCTATGTGGATGGAAATGTCGAAGTCAAAGGGAATGTCGGAACAGCCGTAAGTGTGGCGGCGGCGGGAGCCCTTTATATAACGGACGACATCATCTATACGTCTTCGCTAGGCCAGCCAGACCATTCGGACTGGAGTTCGGGGTTCCAGCCCGCCGAAGGCGAAGTGCTTGGCCTGTTTTCCGAATCCAAGATCGAAATTTCGAGACAACTTGTTGAGGGGGCGAATGAAGAGATCAACATCCATGCGACGATTCTGGTAACGAACAAAGGGAATGGGGGTTTTGGAGCCGCAGGATACCCTGGATATCGCACCCCCTATGGAGATATTAACTTGTACGGAAGTTTAAGCCAGTATCGGAGAGGAGTCGTTGGGTATACGAGCGGCAATGGATACCGTAAGAACTATGCCTATGATCCGCGCCTACGGGAAACGCCCCCGCCAGGAACGCCCTATAGCATCTTTTTGATATCTGAGTGGAGGCAATTATGAAGGGTAGGGTTACGGATGGCATATTGCGGAGCGTTGTGCTGTGGATGGTGGCATCTTTGGCCATCGCATGTGTGCTCATGGTGGTTTATGCCGTTGTTTCTATTGCGGCCTCTTCGAACGCGAATCAAGGGAGTCCGACCATCCCGGCTGTTGAGTCTTCGGAAGAGGGGCCTCAAGATTTTCGGGAATCGGGTTGGGACAGAGTGGAAGACAACCAGCCGATGGGCAACATCTTGTCAATGGCATGAGAATGAAAATGAAAAAACCCCAATCCGGTTTTACCATCGTTGAAATGATGGTAGCCCTTTTAGCGGGCGTGGTGCTTGCATTGACCGTCGGGGCCATGATCGTTTTTGCCTATATGGCATGGGCGCACAATTCCGATGCCGTAAAGGTTCAGGGTGACGGTTCGGTCGCCATGATTGTGATTAGCCGGGAAATCCGGGAATCCGGGATTAACGATATTCTCATTGATGGCGTATCGTTCGACGACAACCCCCGAGCGAGTGGATCTAGGTTGGATTTTGCACCGAATGCGGTGCGGACGGTCTCCTCTCGGATTGTCGTGGTAGGGGATCAGCTGATCTTTCGACCAAGCGAATTTGTTTTGGTCGAGGATTGGTTGGATAGTTTTACGGCCCAATTCAATCCAAATGGCCCGAGTGTGGACATCGTGCTACACCTGCGCGGTGGAAACCGGATAAACGAGACGACTTTGGATGCAACCTTTTCCCCTCGAAATTAACCGTTAGAACGGGAACACAATTATGATGCCACTCATCATATCCGGCTTGTGCCGACCCATATGTTGGATGTCGGGTCTGGTGGCCGGGATGGACAATGGGACGTTTAAAATCCAATTGAGTGGCATCTACTGGAACCCGAACGACCCCAACGCCCCCGCCATCAACGGTGAAAACTACCATGTCGGGGAGGTTGTCCTAAGGCATCGCAGCGTCGAAATTCGCAAGACCGAAGTTGTTTTCGAAGATCCGATGGGCGAAAAGGTCGTCAAATATTTTTATGACTATCTCGATACACCCAAAAAAGGAAACCGGTAGACATAACCACTGGAATTCTAGTGCGGGTGACACCCCGGAAAAGGATGACAAAATCATGGACAGCAAAATTATTTCTGCTCAGGAGCGTTGTTACGGCATGGTTTTGCTGCCCATGATTTTGTAAAACAAACCTGATAGTGGCGTGAGATATGCTCTATAAGTTGGTGTCTACTAGGCGTTTAAATTTGTTTTTGAAGAGGTTGAAGGTGGACAGAGGCGGGTCGTTCAGCTACAATCCAACCGTCGGACAGACAGAGGAGAGAAGGCACACGCGGAGAATGTTATGAAGACAAAGCATAAAGCTGGATTTTCGCTGATTGAAATCATGGTCGCCGCCTTGCTTCTGGAGGTTCTTGCTCTCGGTGGCGCGGCGGTTCTCTACCATACCGGCGCCGTGATTCAGGATGCGGAAGCGAAGCGAATGGCGGTAGACCAAGCCATGGAGCGCATGGAACTCGTGAGGCGAACCAGATATTCAATTATGCAGCCACCGGATTTTTCCCCAAATATTTATTACTATGTCGATAGGAACGGTAAAGGTAGAGACTTGCTGGAAAGTGGAGAGCTTTCAACGACTCCGCACACAGAGACCGGAAAGAAGTTTCCAATGGTTACGACAATTACGCGATTTCCCTTAACATCAAGTGCGACTGAGTACCTACGGATCGGTGTAGCCGTGACCTATGATATCGCGGGGCAACAGGTGGTGGTGGGTTCCGTTATTGTTCCCGACAAGTGAGTGAAACGACAGGAATAGCCATGAATAGGACAAAAAACTCCAAGCTTGGATTTGCGTTGGTTGAACTAATGGTGGCCGCCTTGGCTTTTTCCATACTGGCTTTGGCGGTTGGCTCTATGCTGGTCTTTGGATGGCAAGGTTGGAAGCGAAGCAATGATCTTGTGGGAATGCAGCGCGATGCTACGTTGGCCATGATGATGATTTCCAAAGAGATCAGAAATGCGACCTTCGATGAGATCAGCGATGGATCAGGCATATCCTTTAGCGGTTCAGGAGTCTCCTTTAGCGAATCGGGGAATCGTATTGTACATAATGACGGTATGGTTGTTGTGGACGGATGGCTCCAGCCTAGCAGCTTTGTTACAACAAAACAGTCGAAGGAGGATGCGGCTGGCCAAACGAATAAATGGGTCGAGGTTATCTTTACCCTAGTAACGACAACCGAGACTGAATCCTACGCAATTAAAGTGTCACCAAGGAATTAACCATGAAGACACAAAACCATTCAAATAAGCATGGCGGTGCGCTACTGATGGCCATGTTGGTCATGCTGGCCTTCAGCATACTGGCGATCGGTCTCTTCAAACTCTTTCAAACCGATGCCGTGGAGTCCGTCTACGTGGAGCAGCATCGCCGCGCATTCTGGATGGCTGAAACTGGACTGGAAAGGGTTATGGATCGCCTTGCGTTAGATCAACCGTTCAGGAACAACCCTGATCTTTCAGTTCCTTATACTGTTGTGGATAACGCAGGAGCTCATTCCAACACGTCCTATAAGATTGCATCCATTACGACCTCGTCGGTGGGAGCCACTGGATCCGTGTACACAGTTACAGTTGTGGGCTATGCCGGAACCATGAACCGGAGGATCCAGCAGACGGTTTTGGTGAGGCCGGGTGGTCCGAATGCTCTGCGTGCTACGGGAGGAGACATAGTAATCGATTCCAATGTCCATATTGATGGTGATGTCTTTGTGGACGAAGGCGACGTTACCATTAATGCAAAGGAAAACCTGAGTTCCCAGAATCCAACGGGCGTCGATGGCTACCTTATTGTAAGCGTAGGCAGTGTGTCGGGCCGCGGAGCATCCAGGGTGGATGTGATTGAGTCGCCTCCTCCCCCGCAGCCCAGCATCGACATGACTTTCTGGCAACCGTTCTTAGATGGCGTGACGCTTGATCCAAATCCCAATACAAACGGGCTGGTTGACGTAGATGCTATCTATATCACGACAGGGGTTAGCAACTATAATTACTCTGCTACGAATTCTACGATGACGACGGGCAAGGACTTAATCATCGACGGAACAGCCTCCGGTACGAATGGATTCCACTATTTAGTTAGTGTGACCAGCATCGACTTCAACCACCGGTCGGTAGTCAAGGACCAGACGATTATTATTGTAGTAGGGGATGTTAATTTCGCCCAGAATGTTACGTTTCATAACAATTGCATCGTCTTTGCTACTGGAGATATTTACGTGGAGCAGTCATCTGATGCAAGTGGAATTGGCGCAACGCTAATTGCGCAAGGAGACGTTACATTTGGGCAAAACATGACATTTCACGGTATAATCTATGCGGAGGGCACTGTGAATGTAGGCCAAAACTCAAAGATAAAGGGAACCATTATTGCGGATGATGGCATAAATATTGATTCCAATGCAGAGATTACCTTTGACCCGAATGTGTTCCTGAACCCATTGCCGGGGCTGAACAATGTTACGGCCGAATCCAATTTCACTCCGTTGGTGTGGAAGGAAATCGCCCCGGAGTGACCAGCGCTCGTAGCGCAGTTCTTCACGGTCTTTTAGCCAAGGGGTTTCTATGATGAGTCAATGGAGAGGAGTCACTATGTTGGTCAGTCTTCTGGTTCATCTGGGAGTTGCAGATGAGTGGGATCCCATGGACAACAACGTAGGAACAAATGCAACCTCTCTTTTCGCTCTAGATGAAACCCTTCAATCACACGGGCCCCACACACTGGGGCCAACTGATACAAATGATTGGTCTCAGATACCCCTCATAGCTGGTATTCCCTGCCAATTCAGCTCATCCGGCTCTCTTAATGCCAGAGGGTCTTTGTACGCCGATGTGAATGGGAGCTCACAGGTGGCTTCAGACACTCAAACTGGGGATTTTTTATTTACCTATCTCCCCGAAACCTCGGAAACTTACTACCTGAATGTACAGTCTTGGCCTCTGGGCTCTTCAGATAGCTACACATTGCAGTACACCATCCCTTCAGCCGACGCTTGGGATCCTTCGGATAACTTTGGAACAAATGCCACGATGTTGAGTATGGGTGAGGCCGCAAAGATTCATGGGCCACACATATTAGACGAAACCGACCACTACGACTGGTTCCAGTGCAATCTTTCATCAGGAATCGTATATCGGTTTGAGTCTACTGGAGATGATGACACAAAGGGATATCTATACAGTAGTCCGCTATCGGGTGAAGAAAAGGGAGATGATGCAAACGATGGTTGGGAATGGGTCAGTGACGATGATGGAGATGACTTAAATTTTCGGATAGACTATCCCTGCTCTCAGGATGGAAACTATTATGTTTTAGCACGATCCTTCACTGTCGGAGATGAAGTCTCTTACGATCTTCTCTATTACATTCCAGCCAAGGATTCGGACGGAGATCAATTACTGGATTCCTGGGAAATCCAATATTTTACTGATTTAACCGCTGAGCCCGCCGATCCTGGCGACACGGATCCATTCACCAACCTCGAAGAATATATTGCCGGAACCGACCCCACCAATGCGGCATCGTTCTTTGCGGTGACCAATTGGTCGACCGGAAGCTTTGTTGTCGGGTGGCCTTCGGTTGCGGCGCGGGAATACAAGGTGCTTTGGGCGGAAAGCCTGACCAACAGTTTCCTGCAGCTTGGCCCGATGGTCGACCATCCGCAAAACAGCTATACCGACACCCTCCACAATGCGGAGGCCAGCGGCTTCTACAAAGTCGAGGTTCGGCTAAAATAGAGCATCCAATAAAACCGCGGAATGGTAATTGCGTGGTTTGAATTCTTTCATGCGAGTCCGTGGGTTCCTCTTTCAGGAAACAGGTTTGCTTCCCGGCGAGGAATGGATAGAGTGCTTCCCGTGATGCAATTGAAAGAAAACACGTTTAGATTGGTCTTGGTTGAACCACGCAATTGGGAGCAAGTGCGACTAATTGGGCCGAGCACTCCGAAAAAGAAGCGGCGAATCAGGTTCCGTGTCTTCAGTGTATTCCGTGGTTCCATCTGTTCCTGTGGTCTAGCTCTGCTGCTGGCGGGTTGCTCGACGATCCCGGAACGCGAACTGGAGAATGCGTTCAAGTACCAGCGGTTGAAACGGTCGGATCTGGAGGCGGCACAGCCCATTCAATCGGAATACCACTCCTTTTCGGATAAGGCTTGGGAAAACATGGCGGCGGGCCGTACGGAGCAATATGTCAGCATCCTTGAACTGGGCGACGATGCGCTGCTTGCCCGTATCCACCTGATCCGTTCCGCGCGCAGTTCCATCGATGTCCAAACCTTTATCTGGAAGGACGATTCCACCAGCCGGTTCGTGTTCGACGAATTGGTTGAGGCGGCCGAACGCGGCGTGCTCGTGCGCATCTTGATCGATGCGCTGAACAAGCCGGGAACGCCGGAGCAGTTGGCGCGCATGGCGCGCGCGCATCGCAATCTCGAAATATGCCTCTACAAACCGCTGTCCGAGTATGTGGAGCAGGGGCGGTTCGGCTTCTGGGACAACGTCATCTTCAAGACGCGGCGCATGAACCGACGCATGCACAACAAGCTGTTGCTCGTCGACGGTCGCATCGGCATCGCGGGCGGGCGCAACTACGAGGGGAAATACTACGACCGCAACACGGCCTTCCTCTTCCGCGATCGCGATGTGGTTGTGGCCGGGCCGGCGGTGATGGATATGCAGTATTCGTTCGAACTTTTCTGGCAGGACAAGAATGCCGTGTTCCTCACGCAGTTTCTCGATGTGCGGGCAGAGTTCGACATGCTCTCCAACGGTTGCGAACCGTTCTCCGATCCGATGGACTATTGGATGTTCAAGGAGATCGACCAGCTGGCCAATGAACGGTCGCTCTCCAAGGTTCGGGAAGGCCTGAAGGTCTACGAGGCCGACCAGGTGCAGTTTATCTACGATACCCCGCGCAAGTTCCGTGGAAAGAAGGAGCGCATGGACTTCGACGAATGGTTCGAGAGCGCTCTTGCCATGGCCAAAGACCGGCTGGTCTACCAAACGCCCTACCTGATCTACAGCCGCGATGTCCGCAAGGGTTTCAGCGAAATCCACAAGGCCAACCCCAGATTCCGCATCATTGCGTCAAGCAACAGTCTGGCGGCGGCCGACCACCTCCACGTCTATGCCCTCTCCTTCAAGCATCGCAAGGAACTCTATAAAAAGTCGGGTATCGACATCTATGAATCGAAGCCCTATCCGGCGGATCAGGCAAACTATGTGCACGGCCTCGATGTGCTGGTGGAACAGGCCATCAAGAAAAGCGGAATCGAAAATGCGGACGACATCGAGAACATCTGTCGCGCAGGACCGCGCCTGTGCATCCATGCCAAGTCGTTTGTAATCGACCGTAGAATTGCAATGATTGGCTCGCACAACTTTGATCCGCGTTCGGCCAAGCTCAATACCGAATGCGGGGTGTTCATTGGCGACGAAGAGGTGGCGGGCGTGCTGGAGGATTTGATCCTGAACGCGTGCGAGCCGCAAAATGCATGGACGGTGAGCAAGCGGCCCACCGTTCCAGTGATCTCCTATTTCAGCGGATTCATCGGTGGCATCTCGACGGCATTGCCGTTCCTTGATATCTGGCCCTATCGCTACACCACCAACTATGAACTTAAGGAGGGCGACAAACCCCTTTCGCCCCGCGATCCCTGTTTCCAGGATAACTATATCGACGTCGGCTACTTTCCCGAAGTCCCGGATTCCAGCACGGTCATCAACACGCGTTTAATGAAAGCCTTCGGCGGCTGGGCACGCCCCATGATGTAATTAGAGTAGAACGGGCGTCTCGCCCGTTGCGGCAGAACGGAGCCAAGGAGTTTGGAATATGGAAAACCGCAGATCTAAACCACGGAATTTCACAAAGGATGTTGTGGTCGTGGCCTTCGCCTTTTCGGTTCTGCTGATCGGTGTCGTTGCGTACTTGGCCTCGCACGTGAAGCGCGATATTTCCGAGCGGTACATCTATGATGCAACCCAACGCGCGGGTGAAAAATTCAGCGCCATGCAGAGTTCCATCGATGGTTGGTTGGGGATGATCTGCGACTGGGGCGAATCCGGGGTGGTCTCGCTTTCGAAGCCCGACGACCTCAAGAAACTGCTCGGACCCATATTTAGAGAGGAACGGCTCCTTTCGGGGATCACGATCGCCGATGCCGAAGGGCGCAGCTATTTTATCTTGCCGGATGGCACGGAACGAAAACCTTCCGAATCGGAAGGCTTCGATCCAGAGGAACGACCCTGGTATACCCCGGCGCTGGAAACCAATGGAGTGTACTGGACCGAACAGTACCGATTCCATACGCTTCGGCAGGTCGGCATTACCGCTTCGGCAGCCTATTCCCCGCCGAAGGGAAAGGGCAGGTCCGTGGTGGCGCTCGATATCCTGCTCCCCGATCTCTATCGGGATATCAAGGGAATGGCGGAGAGTCCGAACAGCGAGGTGTTTGTTTTCCGAGGCAATGAATTATTGTTTCTTCCCGAGTATGGATCGGCCTCTTCCGGCTTTGTTCCCATCGGATCCATTACGAATGAGTTGATTCATAGCGACGCACTCTGGGAAAAAGGGCGCGCTTCTAAAAACGAGGTGTTTTCCTTTCTTTATGGGGGCAAGGTTTGGTGGTGCGGGTTTCAGCCTTTGGGAGAAAGCCGGGGAAATGTATGGATGGGGGTGGTTGTGCCGGAGTCCGACATTGTGGGTGACATTAGCCGTCGCCGGACATTTTTTTTAGGATTTGGATTAGCTTCGATCCTGCTTTCGGTCGGGCTGGCATTTTGGCTGTCGCACCGCTACGGCCAGGCTTTTTCCGCCAGTTCCATCGATGCTGATAGCAACGAGGAAAGTGTCCGTGCCCTGATCGACAAAGGTGAAAACCGCTCGGTCGAATTCAAGTCCACCCTGCGCATGAACCTGCATTCCAAGAAACCCGGAAAGGAGATCGAACTGGCGTGGCTCAAGGGCATCGCCGCTTTTCTCAACACCGATGGCGGAACACTGCTGCTCGGCGTCGCCGACGACGGTGAAATCACCGGCCTCGAACAGGACGTTTTTGAAAACGAGGATAAATGCCGCCTGCACTTCAAAAACCTGGTCGCCACCCACATTGGCGCGGAACTCTCCAAGCACATCCGTTTTGTTCTGGTTCCGGTAGAGGGCAGAACCGTTGGCATCGTCCATTGCTCCCGCTCCGCCGAGCCCGTGTTTCTGAAAAACGGCAACAAGGAGGCCTTCTACATTCGCAACGGTCCCTCCTCCGACGAACTCCCCGTCAGCAAAGCCCTTAAATACATCAAGCAACGAAAATAAATTTTGAATTTTGATTGGTGAATGCTGATTTGCGGGTCTTCGACAGTTTTTATTAAGTAGGGGTATGGGCACAGCCCATCCGAAAATCAAAAATCGGAAATCAAAAATGAAGTTGTTCGACTGCCACAACCACATTCAGGACGAACGCATCTTTCCTGCACTCGAAAAAGTGATGGAACGAGCCCGCTTGGCCGGAGTGGAGAAGATGGCGATCAAAGGGTGCTGCGAAGCCGATTGGCCTAAAGTCATCGAAATTGTTAACAGGTATCCGGATGCGTATTTGGCATTCGGCCTGCATCCGTGGTTCATTGGCGGGCGCTCCGAGCAATGTTTCCAGACCTTGGAAAACTTATTAACAACCTATCCACAGGCCTCCGTCGGCGAGATCGGCATCGACCGCGCCCTCGAAACCCGAAACGACGCCGAACAGGAACAGGTTTTTCTCGACCAGCTCGAAATTGCCCGTAAATTCGACCGTCCTGTCACCATTCACTGTCGTCGTGCATGGGGGCGGTTGATCGAGTTGCTCGATCAATTCGGCGAACTGCCTCGCGGTATGCTCATCCACTGTTTTGGCGGTTCTTCCGAGGTTGCCACCGAGTTGGTCAGGCGCGGAGCCTATATTTCCTTTTCCGGCTCCATCACCCGTCCAAACGCCAAGAAAGCCGGCCCCGCCATTCGTGCTGTACCCGACGACCGCCTCCTCATCGAAACCGACGCGCCCGATATTCTGCCGCACAATGTAGACGGAGCTTCCAGCTCCGTTGCATACGCACCGTCCGCAGACCGAGCATCCGCAACGGAGCTGGAAGCTCCGTCTACAATATTCAACGAACCAGCCAATCTCCGTTTCGTCCTCGCCAAGGCTGCCGAGTTGCGCGGCATCTCCGAGGAAAGGTTGGCGGAACTGACGTTTAACAATGCACTGCGTTTTTTCCGATGATGGGACCACCCGTCTTCCTAGAGGTTAAAGGGAATCAGCAACTGGGGCGAATCCTTGCCCCGTAGGGGGTAATACAAGGAAACACCCAACTTCCTTCAGGGCAAAAGAAACGGCGGTGGATGACTCCCGAAGAGGGCACGTTTTCGGCGGTAAATTGGGCTTCACTATTTTCCTGTCCCCAACCCGGCAGGGCCGGAACCAAAATAAAGAGAATGTTCACAGAATAATTTTGAACAGAATCATTGCAGGGATGCCGCTATGGAAAATCATTCTGTTCATAATTATTCTGTAAAAAGTCTACGCAAACGTGATGGAATTTCAAAAGTAAGGTGCTAATGCGTCGTTCCTGTCCCCCTCCGTCGCCGCTGCAAGCGCCAACCCTGGGCGGCGAACGCGATGCGATCGAGCAGGGGGGTGAACAGGTTGCCTAGCAGGACGGCGTAGACGATGGCTTCGGTATAGTAGGTGAAGTGTCGGAGCAAGGCGTTGCTGACTCCGATGAGGATGCCGCATGCGATTTTTCCGCTCTTGCTCAGTGGGGTGGAGACCGGGTCGGAAACAATGAAGACCGCGCTGAAAATGGTGGCTGCGGAAAAGAGGTTGAACATCGGCGAGTTTCCGCACAGGGCGGTGGTGATGCCGAAGGAGGTCAAAAATGCGATGGGGGTGCGCCAGGCTACGATGCCTTTCCAGCAGAGAACGGCTCCGAGCAACAGGATGATGAGAGGGAAGGTCTCGCCGGGGCTGCCGGGAACAAGCAGGAACAGTTCTTCCCAAACCCCTTCAATGCGGCCGAACAGCAACTGTGGCCATCCCAGGGCGAAGCCTTCGCTTCGGTAGAGTTCCTGCGGGGTGGCCGTGGAAATGACATCGGCGGTGGGTGTGCCCCAGGCGACTGCATGGCTGGAATAGACGAGCATGAGAAACAGGCGTCCGGCCATGGCGGCGTTGAAGCGCAGCGGAATTCCTGCCATCGGAAGTTTTACCATCCAAATGGCCAGCAGGATGGAAAAAAGAATGGGTAAAAATGGCGTCGAAGGCGGTACGCTGGCGGCGATTAAAGCGGCAGTCAGACCGGAGCCGATGCTGTTCAATTGCAGCTTCCTGCGGACGATCAATGCATAGATTCCTTCAGCCACCATGCCGAGCAGGGCATAGCCGATCATCTGGAAAATGAAGGCTGAGTGGTAGAGTATGCTGTAGAGGGCGGTTGGAACCATCAGCGCGGCCATCGTCCATGCAACCATGCCGGAGTTGCGCGCACCCATGCGGAGAAAAGGACTGCCTATAGGCATTGCTTGCCCTCCTCCAAGGTTCGGATAAGCGGAATGTGCGATGGGCAGACGGCTGAACAGACGCCGCACAAAAAACATTCAGTCATTTGCGCTTTGAATGCCGGGGATTTCGTCCTGCCTTTTTTGATTCGCCCAACGAGGGCGTAGGGGTGTAGTCCGAGCGGACAGGCGGTGTTGCAGGCTCCGCAACGGATGCATCCGCGCTCCTTTTCCTCCAGCTTGCTGCGCTCCAGGATAATCAGGGAGAGCGTGGTTTTTTCGATGCAGTCGGAGAGTCCGACTTCGTTGCCCATCATCAAGCCAGAGGTGGAGATGAGGTGGGGTCCCGGATCGAAGGGCAGGTTGAAGGCCTTCAGCACCTCGCGGATCGGCAAGCCGACGGGGACGATGATGTTTTTGTAGAAACCGGTCGAGGGCATGGCTAGGGTCAACGGTCGTTCGACGACGGGAATACCGTCGATGATGGCGCGGCCGATGGCGCGGAGCGAGACGGCATTCTGAACCAGATAGCCCAGCTGGTAGGGGCGGACGCCGGGGGGCGGCATTTTTCCGGTCAGCTTTTTGAGGATCAGTTTTTCTGCGCCGGCCGGATAGCGATCCGGGAAGGGGACCACTTCGTACATGGGATAGAGCTTCCGAAGTTTGGAAATCCGGTCCCCCTTTTTCTTGGCGGCAATGACCACCTTTTTCGCCCCGACCGCCTTTGCGCTGGCATTCGCACCAGCGCCCACCCAGCGCGCTTCATGCAGGAGTACGGTTTGATCGATCATGATGCCGGGTTCGCATTCAACTCCATTGATCACAAGGGTATGCGCGCCGATGCTGGCACGGATTTTTTCCGAGGTTTGGAATCCGCTTCCACCCATGCCGACGTGTCCGATTTCGTCGAGAAAGTCCGGGAAGGTTGCAGGAGCGATCTCTACCCGTTCCGGAAAGGGGTCAGCCGATGAATATTAGAAAGGGAAAGGGGTCAGCCGATGAATATTAGGTGCGCCAAGTGAAGCTTAGTGCGTCTGTTGGGGTGGAAGTCCCCATTGAGTAAGGAGTAGTCATCCACTCATACCGAGTGTTGGCATTGTGAAAGAGGAGGAATCCGAATGACATGATGTAAGCGTACACAGGGAAGCGCATAGGCCGTAATGGACGTTGCACCGTCCGTGAAGCCATGGAGCCTCGTTACCACATAATGCAGCGGGCGACGGTGTCTAAAAGCCGGAAGCCAACAGAAGAAACCGCAACGGACTTGGTTTCGGGAGAGGCTGTCGGGGTCTGAGGGCGTGGCATGTGCGCAGAGATGCAGATAAGAACTTGGGAGACCCATCTGGCTCCTCGCCTGGCGAGGTAGAGGCGTACAACGGAAAAGAAGGCGTTTCGATGGCGGGATGGGGAAAGGGGTCAGCCGATGAATATTAGAAGCAAGGATTTTGTGAGAGAAAAAAGAGAAGGGTAGAATGGCATTTTCTAAAATTCATCGGCTGACCCCTTTGCTGACCCCTTTGCTCGTTGAGTCACGTTTTACGCTTCAAGAAACCCGCTACTTCTTCTACGATGGCTGGAACATGGTTAAGGAACTAATAACCAATAACCAAGAACCGATAACCACCCAAACGAACTCGTTCGTTTGGGGACTCGACCTCTCCGGCTCCCTCCAAGGCGCCGGCGGTGTCGGTGGATTGTTATGTAGCGTCCGCTCTCAGAGCGGATCTTCGGAAGCATTCTACCCCCTCTACGACCACAACGGAAATGTAGAAAAGTATATCCGCCAAAACGGGCAGGTCGTCGCCGAATTCCAATATGATGGGTTTGGCAACACACTGATGGAGTCTATAGCCCAAGGTCTAACGCCTAATGCCTTTTCATACCGCTTCTCCACCAAATATTGGGATGCCGAAGTCGGACTCTATTATTATGGCTATCGCTATTATTCGCCAGGACTGGGACGGTGGATCAATCGTGATTCTTATGAGGAAAACGGAGGTATAAACCTGAACGCATTTGTCCTTAATAATGCTCAGTTTTATTACGATTATAATGGGCATATGGCACAAGTAATTATTATTCCGGTAGTCGCTGTAGTAGCGGTAGTTGCTGTAATTGTATATTATCCGGACATAGTTGATGCTTCAGAGCAAATATTATATAGGATCGCAGAAGATGCTAGTGAGGCAGTGAGGAATATAAGGATTCAATATAGAATTCGAAGGTGCAGGAAATTATATAATAAATATAAGGGTAAATGTTCTAATATCTCGTGCCCTAGTGGACTTTCGTGCAAAGCATATACTCCCATAATAGGTCGTATCGCATCATGTATGTCAGCTCGATTAGATTACATGGATCTTGATTGTGATCAGTATTTCAACCCTCAAAGAACATGGGGACATCTGATTCAGATTCAGCAGTTAGGGAATTCGTTGTTGCGATGTGCTGGAAAACAAGCAAAAGCATGCTGTGGGAGGTGATACAATTATGAGTTTTTCCTTTTTCAAAAATGAATTGAATATCGATAAACTTACGAAGTACCTGATGAGTAATTATGTGATAGCTGAAAGTGATAAAACAGAGATAGGGCTGTTATTAAGTTTTATAGTTAGGGATGAGCTCCCCACGAAAGAAGAGGTTGCAGAGGTTAAGTTTATATTGGATGAGATATATTATTCTGAGGTGTGTAAAGAAGACGATAGTTTAAAGTTGTACCTATCTCTATTGTTCATTTATGGCGTGAGTATGGGTGAAGATGGCGAAGGGAATGTTTACCCATTAGATATAATTAAGGATTATATAACTAAAAATAGTGGGAAAATAATAGATAATATACTGAATATTATTATTCAGTGCAAGTATAACTTGGTCGGTATAGGTGAGGACGAAAGTGAGGCGTATGGCTGTGTTGAAGAATTGATAAATATATGTGAAAAAGGAAAGGGGTCAGCCGATGAATATTAGGGAAAGGGGTCAGCCGATGAATATTAGAAGCAAGGATTTTGTGAGGGAAAGGGGTCAGTCCTATAAAATGATGTTTTTTTGATGGATCTGGCGGTCGAGGTTAAATTTCAGGACGGATATCTTTTGATATAGTATATTAGGAAAGGGGTCAGTCGATGAATATTAGAAGCAAGGATTTTGTGAGAGAAAAAAGAGAAGGGCAGAATGGCATTTTCTAAAATTCATCGGCTGACCCCTTTGCTTATTTTACGTGTTTTGCTAACTGTATAGAAAAAGAACGTTTTGATTGGCGAATTGTGATCGGTTCATTGGGTGCTCAATTTGGTTTTGGAGAAAGGGGTCAGCCGATGAATATTAGGAAAGGGGTCAGCCGATGAATATTAGAAAACAGGAACGGGGTCAGTGCGTACATTGTAGCGCATCCGTCGGAAAAGAATAACGCAGGGGGGATAGTGAAGCGCAGATAATTCCGAAGGAATAACGAAGTGGTTCAGACCCCGGAAGCGAATCTGGGGATTTGGGAGCGCATTCATAATCCTGATTTTAATTATGGCGAATTCACCACAGTTAAAGGTCAGGCAGGATTGGGGTTTTCTAGATCGATTAGAAGGAATAACAGGATTTAAGTAATGGGAACGAAATCGAAGCAGATAGATGTGAAGGGGAGTCTGGTGGCTGTAATGCCCATGGACGATGCCGACTATATCAGTCTGACCGATATTGCCCGGCATAAGAGTTCCGGACGAAGCGATGATTTGATTCGGAACTGGCTCCGCAACCGAAATACGATTGAGTTCCTAGGGATTTGGGAGCAGTTAAACAATTCAGGTTTTAAACCCGTCGAATTCGACGGGTTTAGAAAGCAGTCTGGTTTAAATAGCTTCACTTTGACCCCTAAGCAGTGGATTGAGACCACTGGAGCCGTTGGCATTATTTCAAAGGCAGGAAGGTATGGCGGCACATATGCCCACAAGGATATTGCCTTTGAGTTTGCCTCGTGGGTTTCGGTTGAATTTAAGCTCTATCTCATCAAGGAATTCCAGCGGCTTAAGGAGCAGGAACGTAAACAGCTCGGCTGGGATATTCGGCGGAACTTGGCGAAGATTAATTATCGGATCCATACGGATGCGATTAAGGAAAACCTGATTCCGCCGGAGCTGACAAAGCAGCAGGTTTCTTTTGTTTATGCGGCTGAGGCGGATGTTTTGAATATGGCACTGTTTGGAATGATGGCGGGAAGACCACCCCGAAGACAAGGGGAATATCCGCGACTATGCGAATGTATCGCAACTGGTCTGCCTTTCGAATCTGGAGAATTTGAATGCGTTGTTCATTCAGGAAAATGTTTCGCAGTCTGAGCGGCTAAAAAAGCTCAACCAGATTGCCATCCAGCAAATGCGGCTGCTTACGGATGAGGTGGGTGTGTTGGGCATAGGTGGTGTTGATGAGAAGAAGAGGGTGTAGTGGTGGTTCTTAGAACCGCTCACCGGTGGAGCAGTCCGGTGCGCGAGGAACGTTTCTTAGAAACGCCACTACAGCACGTGTGCTGAGAAAGGTCGCCACAGGATTTGCCGATATGAAAAAGCTACTTTTAATATTGCTGGTTGTTGGCGGAGGGATTTATGCCAATCGCGGGAAAATCGTGTCCTTGTATTATGAGGCGGCAGGGAGGAGCCAGCCGGTGGCGGCGCTGGGGGGACTCTATACCCAGAATTCTCCGGGGACGCTCGGAATTCGTTTTCTGGGTTCCGGAAGGGTTTCGCTTTTGAATGGCAACGAGAATATAGGAGATCCCGTTCCGTATACGGTTTCCGGGAAGAACTTGAAAATTACGCATGCCTGCGGGGTGTGGAATATGCAGATCCGGGATGGGGAGCTGTACCACAGGGAATATAAGAGCACGTTTGTGAAGAGGTAGGGGAGTAAAGGCCGTGGCTTTGGCCCACAGGCACGAGGATTTAAAGAACCACTAAAAACACGAAACACGGCAGGATGGGTTTAGCCACAGGTGAATACGGATGGACGTGGATTTTCCAATGGTTCGGCTGGCTCGCCCTAGGCGGATGGAAAAGGGATTTAAAATATGGCGGCGGATAAAAAGAAATCAGGCGGCAAGGATCTGACGGTATCGCAGGTGGATCGTCAAAATATACTGAATAATCCCTACGCGATTCAGGAGATTGAAAAAGCCACGCATATCCGAGGAATTGCATTCGAGGGTAAGACGGTGGTGCTGAAGGAGCAGGTTGCTCATTTTTTTGAGGTGAGCTTGCGCACCGTGGAGAATTATCTAGGGAAATTCGAGCAGGAACTGGCTCAAAACGGTTACGAGATTTTAAAGGGCAATCGTCTTAAAGATATAAAGTTGCGCATTTGTGAGAATTATGTTCCCGAAACAGATTTCGGGAACATAGCTAAAGCGCCCCAGCTTGGAATCTTTGACTTCCGGGCTTTCCTTAATCTGGCCATGTTGATGACGGAGAGTGAGCCAGCCCGTGTGCTGCGTCAGGCCATATTAGATATTGCGATCGATACGATCAATATCCGCACCGGTGGTGGAACGAAATACATCAACCAGCGGGATGAAGATTTTATCATTGCCTATTTCCAGGAGGAAAACTACCGCAAGGAGTTTACGGATGCGTTGCGGGATTGCGTGGATATGGGGAATTTCAAGTATCCACTCTACACCGATAAGATTTACGTCAGTATTTTCAATGAAAAAGCACAGGAATACCGAAAGATCCTTAAGCTCCACGCGAAAGATAGTGTGAGAGAAACTTTCTACTCGGAAATCCTAGGTCTTGTTTCCTCCTATGAATATGGCTTTGGAAAGCTCCTGCGAGAGGCTTCTGATAAAAAGGGACGAAAGTTGGCATCGTGGGAGGTTGATGATCTTTTCCATGAATTTGAGAAATTGCCGCACTGGAAGCCGCTAATCGAACCAGCGAGAAGTAAAATGGCGAGCCGGGACCTTGTCTTCCGGGATGCGCTTCACCATCAGTTGAAGGAATATATTACTCCGATCAACCGGGCTGAATTTGAACGCTTCCTGGGAGAAAAGAGCAGGGAGTTGGCCGAACGGCTCGAAGATGCCAAGGATGTGATGAAACGGCTTAAGGAGTGCGAATAGCGATGGCACTGATCTATCTTACGCTTGAGCAGGCTGTTGAAGTCCATCGCAATACCGTGGCGGTGAGTGGCGGCGGTACGCTTGAGGCGATAGAGCTGGGCAAGTTGGACAGTGTGCTACAAAACATACAGAACGACGATTATTATCCGACGATAGAGGATAAGCTTACCCACCTGTTTTTCAGCACCAACAAATTTCACTGTTTTGCCGATGGCAATAAGCGGATTGCCATTACGCTTTGCGCTCAAATGCTTTTGTTGAATGGCTACCTGTACTGTGTCAGCCGGTTTCTTCGCGATATGGAAAACATCAGCCGGCATGTGGCCGCCAGCTTGATTGATAAGGATCTGCTACACGAAATTATCACGGCCTTTCTTGCTGAAGAGATGGATGGCAATGAGGAATTAAAACTTAAAATCTACCATGCGATTTCCGAAGCAGAGTATGAAGTTGGGGATGAACTCGAAGTGAATGCGGATGCAGAGCTTTTGTGATGCCAACTTATTTTCGGCGGTGCCTTGTGCATTTTCGTGGCGATGTTGATATCTGCGGAATCGGTGTGATTTGTGGTGAATAAACTGAATTTGATGAGCGGTAAATTACGGTTGAGGTGAAATGATATGAAAAAGAAAATCGGACTAATGGGTTTAACGGTTTTGCTGTGGGCATCTGCATCTGCGGCGCAAGAGTCATTCTGCGCGACGGTGGAGATCGAGATTCAGCAGGAACTGACGCTGGAGCGTCAGGCGTTCGATGCGCGGATGAAGATCAACAATGGTCTGGACGGGATCAATCTGACGGATGTGCAGGTGGAAATCTTCATTACTGATGAGAGCGGATCCAACATAATCGTGGCCACGACGGATGAATATGCTGCCAACACCAATACCAACGCCGCGAAATTCTTTCAGCAGGATCCTTCGCTAAAGAATATTGACCAGCTGCCCAACGGTAAGGTGGTTGGTGGTCAGAGTGCGGAGATCAACTGGTTGCTGATTCCGGCGGTGGGGGCTTCGGACGATAATCCGCAGGGCAAGATGTATTATGTGGGGGCAACACTGACCTATACCTTGCAGGGAGAGACGCAAACCATCGAGGTCTCCCCGGACTATATTTTTGTGAAGCCGATGCCGTATCTGGAACTGGATTATTTCCTGCCGGGCTATGTGTATGGGGATAATCCGGCCACACCGGAGATTGAACCGGAGATTCCTTTCCCGTTGGGGTTGCGCATTCGGAATGCTGGTTTTGGAACGGCCAACAAGGTTCAAATCGAGAGTGGCCAACCGGAAATCATCCGGAATGATTTGGGATTGCTGATCGGCTTTGCCATCGAGAGCAGTTCGGTGAACGGGGAGCCGGTCTCTCCTAGCCTGCGCATGGATTATGGGTCGATCGAGTCGTTTGGGTCGAAAATGGGCTATTGGGAAATGACGGCCTCGCTGGCGGGAACCTTCAGCAACTTTACGGCAGATATTTCGCATTCGGATGAGCTGGGTGGTGCCATGACTTCGCTGATTAGTCCAACCAACGTGCATACGCATATCCACATCAAGGATGTGGTGGTGGATCTGCCGGACAGCGACCGGGTGGTGGATTTCCTGACTCCGGGCATCGTGTATGAGTCGGAGGGGGATGATGTGTATGCCAGTCCGTTGGGTGGTTCCCTGACACCGGTATCCGGGCTTACCTATCAATTTTCTTTTGCGATTACAAATTCGGCGCTGGATTATGTGTATGCCACGATCGACAGCCGGTTTGGAAACAATACGGATGATTATGCCATCAAGCGGGTGGTGCGTAGCGATGGCAAGGTTTTGCATGATTCAAACGTGTGGTTTTCGAAGAAAGGACCGCCGCACTTCAATACGGGCGATTGGGTCTATTACTTTAATCTGTTCGATGTGAACGGGTCGGAATATACGTATACGGTGGAATTGATGGATATATCCGAGGTGAATGATCCGCCGGTAATCCAGTATATTGCCCCGCAAACGGTTAATCCCGGGGATGATATTGGATTTGTTGTTGTGGCATCGGATGATGGTGGTGTGCCACAGCTCTCGACTGGAAACCTGCCTAGCGGTGCAACCTTTACGGAAGACACCAATGCAACTGGTTTGGCCTATGGGGAATTCTATTGGACTCCATCGACAAACCAAAGCGGTGCATATCAAATCAAGTTTACGGCGGATGATGGCGAATTGTCTTCATTCCACCTTGCTTTGCTGACAGTGACTGGGGATGCATTGCCTGACAGCGATTATCCGGATTGGTGGCTCTCGCGGGGCATTATTGATCCGAATGCATCTTCCAATGACTATGCGGCCGTTAATCAAGGGCAGTTGAAGCATATTGCGACCATGGCTTGGGATGAATTCAATCTCTTGTCAGGAGGGGCAGGTATCCCGGTGTTCGACTTTACCAATATCAATAACTATGCCGCCGTAAATATTGGCCAGTTGAAGACGGTGGCAGCTCCTTTCTATGACCGGATCGGCATGACGAACAACTATCCATGGTCAGCGTCAACCAATGATGCCGATTACGCGATTGCGAATATTGGACAGGTGAAGAATCTCTTCAGTTTTGAGCCGCTTAAGGATAGTGACACGGACGGTATGCCGGACTGGTGGGAAAGTACCTATACCAACAATGCTACGGCCATGACACCGGAAGGAAATCCGGATGGAGACGAGCATCCAAACCTGTATGAATATGTGAATGGTACCAACCCGAATGTGGTCGACTAGGGTTTGCTGCGAGAGGGTTCGGAGCTTCTTTGATGAACAGGAATGTTTCAGGGTGTTTCTGAGAAATATCGCTAAAGGAAAGATATTGTAGTGGCGGCTCTCAGAGCCGCTTATAATCATATGTATTCTTGTAGGTTAAAAAAACTGCGGTCATTTGCGTTCGTATTCGGGTTAATATCTCTGTTGCCGTGTGTTGTGCCAGCCGAGCTGGTTTGGCAGCAAACCAGCCAAAGCCGGAGTGTCGACGTACGACAGGCAGAAACCGTCTTCCATTTCCGCTTTCGTAATACCGGAACAGAGTCCGTCACAATTCTTGAACTAAAAAGCTCGTGTGGTTGCTACCATCCCAAGTTGGAGAAGAAGGAATATGCTCCCGGAGAGTCGGGAGTTCTGACGGTGGAGGCGCACCTTGATGGACGAAAAGGGCACGTCAACAAACATGTTGAGGTTATTGCCTCAAATCGCCCCAAGAAACCCTACAAACTCAACATCGATATCCGCATTCCCCAAGGGTACAACCTCTCAACCCGTCGCTTGCTCTGGTCAACGGGAGATAAGGACTCCCAGACCTGCACCATATTGAATTCCTCAAAAATTCCGATTAAGCTGGCTGGTGCTACCAGCGTATCATCTGGCTTCGGGGTGGAACTCAAAGAAATTCGCCCGGGCTTTGAGTATGAGCTCCGTGTTTCCCCCAAGAACACTTCCGACCAAACCCGCTCCATTATCAGCATAACCACAGAGCAGTTTGGTGACAGCCCGCCCAGAACATACAAGGTTTATGCCTTTGTGAAATAGATGCCCTTTTTTACCTGTTGCCGACCAAATTGACGTCGTAGGCCAGCCATTCCCAAATTATCTATCGCTTTGCTTTCGGGGTTAAATGAGAATGACCGCACGGGCTGTCGACCCGATGCGGTCGTATGGGGTGGCCTTTCTTATGATGTCGCTGGTCCGCTAAAGCGTTGAAGCAGTCTCATGGCTTCGCTGAAGCGCATGCCCAGGACCTGCACGAGCAGGTCGATGGCGTTGTCTCCTGTCCCGTTTTCCGGGCAGCTCCAGTAGTGCTCCTTGGCTACGATTTTCCGGGACAGGCTCTATCTATCGAATCTTTCGCAGAAATACCCCGGGGCCTCCCGGGGGATGAATGCGTCCCACTCCTTGGGATGTAAGGGGGGCATCCCCCTTGCCCAACTGTCCGAGCGGAAGCTCGGGCTGCAAAGACGCCCCCGGGGGAGTTTTTCACTTCGCTGGTGAAATCTGAATTGCCACGCCATCGTCCGCTTGCATGGTGAATGTCAAAACGGTTTTAGCTGTGACCAGTTTCTTCTCGATTAAAACTTTGCTCGGCGGTGTTTTCACCGTTGGGTCATTGCGATAAATCGTTGCGATATATTGATCTTGTCCCAAAAAGGACATCGGCACCTTGATCGTTCGATTCTCTTTCGCTGACAACACACCCATAAACCACGTTGCTCCCTTGCGACGGGCAGTCACGATATATTCACTGATCTTGCCATCTAATATTTGTGATTGGTCCCAGGTCGTTGGCAATTCTTCCCAGAATTTCAAAGCCGGATCATTTTCGTCAATTCGCCTTTCTTCGCCAATTTCTTCTGGCGTTGCTGGCATCCGGTCAGACCAATGAAGGTATTGCAGCGGGCTATACATCACCACACTCTTGGCTAATTGACCTGCGCGGTTGCCCATGCGTGAATCCACTTTTGGACTGAAATAACAAAACGTATGATCCAGAGGTCCGCAAAGATTGCGAATGAACGCTGAGTTAATCGCCATCCACATCGGCGGTGACGCCTCGTCGCCACGAACACCTTCCATTGTTAAGAAGTTAGGGTATGTTCGCTCCGCACCCGTTGGGCGATACTCATCATGCGCATCGGTAATCATGCCATACTTGGCACACTTTTCCATCGACTCGTGCAACCACTGCGTGCTTTCCTGTGACCCAACATCAACAAATCCAAACTTGATTCCGGCAATTCCCCACTTCTTATAAAGGGGTAGTAGCTCATCAATTTGTTGCATCAATGCAATGCGATTAACGTAAACAATAATTTCCACACCTTTGGATTTGGCATAATCACAAATCTTTTTCATTTCCAAAATGGGTTTGCCATTTTTCAAGACAACAGTCGAGGCATCTGATTTTGGATCGCGTTCCGGGCCGTACCATCTTGCATCAAAATGGCAATATCTCACGTTGTGACGAGAGCAATAATCAATCAGCCTTCTCGCGCCATCCATTGATAACGTCCCTTCGCGAATCGCTTTGCCTGGTTTAATGAAAGAGGTGTCCCCGATTTTGCTGGGATCATTCAAGCACCAGATGGTGTCATAGCCATGCTGTAGCAATTTCGGTGCGGTATCGGCAACCAATACATATCGATAAGGCGAACGCCAGGTCTTGTCAAAACTTGCCTCGCCCGCCATGGCTGTAGAGACACCCGTGCCATCGTTTAGTTTTGTGAATCTTGCGCGGGCGGAATCAAGCAATGCCGCTTCCCCCAAAGCAACGACAGGCCCATCGTTGGGCAATTCCACAACCAAAGGCCGTTCGTATTGCCTTTTCAATTTTAATTGAGAAACAAGATGTGGTTGAATCAAGCCTTGAGCTTGCACCGAAACCCAAGCTTTGCCATCAGGGCCAACACGGAACTCGGTGTTCTCGTTTGCCACTACAATTTTTTTCAGCCCATTTTGAATCGGTACGATATATCGCCAAGCCACGCCATTGTCATACGCACGCACGACCAACTGGAATTTGATTTTGGCTTTGCCGACGATGTCAAATGTGGTTTGTGTGTATTGATCGTTAATAATTTCCCGCTGGCCATAGAGTGGTGTGTGGGTCTGTTTTATTTTTTCGATCGCGGTTTTAACGATCTCAACGCCCTCCATTAGTCCCGCATGATCTGCTAATTGCACCTCAATTCGCGATGGCGCAACAATGGTTTTGCCCTTATATTCAAGTGAATATCGCAACTGCCCTTTTGCTTGATCGGGGTTGCGCAAAGTAAATAGCAAATTGCCGTCGGGTGATGTCATCGAATAATCCGATGCATTTGCCGCTCCGGTCATCATTGCTGCCGCAAACAATCCAACAACCCCCGCGAGCAAACTTTTTTGTCTAAACTTTTTCATGATAATCAATCCTTGTTCGTGTTTCTTCCTGTGACACGTCAATCATAAGACGAATCTGCAACGATAAATATTCCCGGAGTGGCCGGAAATGTCGATCCTGATAGCAACCACTCTAATATGAGCATCAAGAAAGAAGGTAATTAAAAAGGCATCTCGATGCGAAACAATTTGCGCCAAATATTTGGTTCTATGCTTTAGGTTCTATGCTTTTAAACGGGTGAGGTTTTAGCTTTGCACCGGCTGACCTTTTTTTTGACCCCTTTTTTTCTGCGGGTATTTTGCGATGCAAAATCTGCTTCCGTTCGCGTTGCTTGCTTCAGGGAATCGAGGTTCAGCTCCAAGCCCTTCTATAAAAAAAGCCGACTACCTTTCGGTAATCGGCTGAAGTTGGTAGCGGGGCTTGGATTTGAACCAAGGACCTTCAGGTTATGAGCCTGACGAGCTACCGGACTGCTCTACCCCGCAGTCATTTCTCGTTAAGAGGTGGGTGAAGGTATAGGATTCGCGGATGGTTGCAAGGGGTATTTTAGTTTTTTTTGGTTTGCCTTGGAGTGCCCTTGTTTTTTCCTTTTTCGGGTATTTGTGACGGGCGAGGAACCTTGACGTTTGGGGTCGGGTCGGGTAGCTTCTGCCTTCATTTTTTTTAGTAAAGGAAAACGAGCAGATGCCGGATATTCAAATTATGCCTTCGATCTTGGCGGCGGACTTTGGCCAGTTGGGCGAAGGGTGCCGACGCGCGGAGGCGGCGGGGGCGGACCAGATCCATGTGGATGTGATGGATGGTGTGTTTGTTCCCAATATCAGCTTTGGGCCGGATGTGGTGAAGATGTCCGCATCGAATGTGGAAATTCCACAGAATGTACATCTGATGGTGACGCGCCCGCAGGATCATATCAAGGCTTTTGCCGAGGCGGGGTCGGACACGATTCAGATCCATATCGAGGCCAAGTGCGATGTGGAGGAAACGCTGGCGGCGATTCGCGCCATGGGAAAGCGGCCGGCGATTACGCTGAATCCGGAAACCCCGGTGGAGAGCATTTTCCAATGTTTGGAAAACCGCTGGGTGGACGAGGTGCTGGTTATGTCAGTGCATCCGGGGTTCGGCGGGCAGAAATACCTCTCTTATGTGGAGGAGAAGATTGCCGCGATTCGTCGGATGGCGGATTGGGTGGATATTGCCATCGATGGCGGCATCGACAATGAAACGATTGTTCCTGCGGCGGCGGCGGGCGCCAACCTTTTTGTGGCGGGTTCGTATCTCTTTAAGCAGGACGATATGGAATCAGCGGTTTCCAACCTCAGGAAAGCCGCCAAGGAAAACTATTGCAAGGCACTATGAACGATCTCTCTTTAGTACGGAACTTTTCAATTATCGCCCACATCGATCATGGAAAGTCGACGCTGGCTGACCGCATGCTGGAGCTGACCCGGACGGTGGAGCAGCGCAAGATGAAGGAGCAGCTGCTCGACTCGATGGATCTCGAGCGCGAGCGCGGTATTACGATCAAGGCGCATCCGGTGACGATGAAGTTTAAGTCGAAGGATGGCCATACGTATACCTTCAATCTGATCGACACGCCGGGACACGTGGACTTTTCCTACGAGGTTTCCCGCAGCCTGCAGGCTTGCGAGGGCGCGATCCTCGTGGTCGACGCGGCGCAGGGCGTAGAGGCGCAGACGGTTTCGAATACCTATTTGGCGACCGAAAACGGCCTGACCATCCTCCCGGTGCTCAACAAGATCGAGATGCCGAACGCGGACGTGGACGAGGTCTCCCAGCAGATCGAGGATATTCTCGCCATCGAGGCGACCGACGCATTGCAGGTGAGCGCCAAGACGGGACTGGGTGTCGAGGCTGTGCTTGAAGCGGTGGTGGAGCGCTTCCCCCCGCCGGAAGCGGCCAAGGATCAGTTTACCCGCGCGCTGGTTTTTGATTCCAAATACGATGCCTTTCGCGGCGTGGTGATCTATATACGCATGTTCAGCGGCACGCTCAAGGCGGGCGACCGCGTGCAGGTGATGAGCACCGGACAAAACTACGAGATCAAGGAAGTCGGCATCTTCACGCCGGAAATGGAAAAGAGCAAAATATTGGGTGAAGGTGCGGTGGGCTATGTGATCGCCAACATCAAGGATGCCTCCGAAATCCAGATTGGCGATACGCTTACACTCACGAAGATGCCTGCCGAAGATGCCTTGCCGGGTTTCAAGGAGATCCACCCGATGGTTTTTTCGGGCATTTATCCCGTCGAAACCAGCGACTATGAAAAACTTGGTGCGAGCATGGATAAGCTGCGGCTCAACGATGCTTCGTTTTCTTTTCAGGCCGAATCGTCGATTGCGCTGGGCTTTGGCTTTCGCTGCGGCTTCCTCGGGTTGCTGCACATGGAAATCATTATGGAGCGCCTGCGCCGCGAGTATAACCTCGATATCATTTCCTCGTATCCCAACGTGGTCTACCGGGTGGTGATGAAGAACGGCGAGGTGAAAGAGATCGACAATCCGATGTACCTGCCCGACATGAGCAACATCGAGCACATCGAGGAGCCGATGATTACCGCCACGATCATCTGCCCGACCGACTATCTGGGCGAGATGATGAAGCTGATCATGGAGCGGCGCGGCGAAATCCGGAAGACCGATTCGATCGACGGCCGCCGCGTGATGCTTACTTGCCACATGCCGCTCAACGAGGTGCTGATCGATTTCTACGACCGGCTCAAGACCATTAGCCGGGGCTATGCCTCGATGGACTACGAGTATTCCGGATACCAACCCTCCGAACTCGTCCGGATGGACATCATGATCCACAGCGAGGTGGTCGATGCGTTTTCGAGCATCCTGCACCGCTCCAAGGCCGAGTTCCGCGGGCGGCAGATGTGCAAGTCGCTACTCGATGTGATTCCGCGTCAGGCCTTTGCGGTCGCCCTGCAGGCGGCGGTGAACGGCAAGGTTATCGCCCGCGAAACCATCAAGGCCTATCGCAAGGACGTGACGGCCAAGTGCTACGGCGGCGACATTAGCCGCAAGCGCAAGCTGCTCGAACGCCAGAAGGAAGGGAAGAAAAAGCTCAAGAAAATCGGTAAGGTGAACATTCCCCAAGAGGCGTTTATCGCCGTCCTGAAAACGAATAAAAGCTAAGGCGAAACCCATGATCGAAATTTTGAAGAAGCGGAAGCTTCGGAAGCAGTTGAAGGAGTATCTCCATGCGGCGCGGCATGCCCGGCATATGCGCGAGGATATCGCCGACCCGAAGGACATCGAAGCCCTGGAAGAGGCCGAGGCCAACCTTCGTGAAATACGGGACACGGGGCAGGGCGATGTCGAGAAAGCCGTGGCGCGTCTGAGCACTGCCGCCGACAAGGTCTATCCCTCGTCCAACAATTCGGGTATTCGCGAAAACGTCGAGGTCATCATTGTTGCATTGGCCGCCGCCATGGCCATCCGCGCCTTTTTCTTCCAGCCCTTCAAGATCCCGACCGGCTCCATGCAGCCGACGCTCAACGGCATCACCATCGAGGCGCAGGCCGAGGCGGGTATTTTCGATCGCCAGCCACTCAAGTTTGTGAAATGGCTTTTAACGGGTGAGTCCTACAAGGTGATTCGGGCGAAGGCATCGGGAACCATCCGGTCTTTCCAGCCGGGGAGGGATGCCTATATTGTGGAGATTGGCGGGGAGCCTCACAAGGTTCCTGTCTACATGGTTGATCGGGGATGGAGGCCGGACGGGAGCCACTACTATAAGAAGGGCGATGTCGTTTTTGGTGCCAAGGTCATTGCCGGCGACCATATTCTGGTGAACAAGATGAAGTATAATTTCATGCGGCCGGAGCGTGGGGATATTTCCGTGTTCGACACGAAGAATATCGAGCATCCTCAGGTTCGCGCCGATACCTTCTACATCAAGCGCATGGTGGGGCTTCCGGGGGAGAAGATCCAGATTCAGAACCGGCGGTTGGTTGCCGACGGTCAAGTGGTTTCCGAGCCACCCATGTTCGAGAAAATCGCTACGGATCCGATCTATAGCGGGGGGCACAACACCACGTTCGGATCCAAGCTGGTGGATGCGGATTCCTTTATCCAGCTTGCGGACGATCAATATCTCATGATGGGCGACAATACCAAGCCTAGCATGAGTCTGGACGGTCGCTTTTTCGGGGGAGTTCGGCGCGAGGATTTCCAAGGGCCGGCCTTCTTTGTCTATTGGCCATTCCGGTCGCACTGGGGGATTGTGCGCTGAACGATTATTTTGCGGATTTGTGGGTTGACTTCAAATCCGCCGCCGCTATTATCCGAGCCTTATTTTCCAGTAGGACTGGAAGCAAATTTGATTAAACGGAGCCATTTAATATGCCGAATCTGAAAAGCGCAAAAAAGAGAATGCGTCAGAATGTTGTTCGCTACGACCGCAACGTGCAGGTACGCACCCGCATCAAGAGCGCCCGCCGCTCCATGATGGAGGCCCTTGAGGCCAAGGATACCGAGGCCGGACAGGTTGCGCTTCGCACCTACAGCTCGCTGCTCGACAAGGCCGCCAAGGCCGGGGTCATCAAGAAAAACACCGCCATCCGCCGCAAGACCAATGCCGCGAATGGCCTGCGCAAGATCGAAGCCTAGAACAGTCTCCGACTGTTTGGATGCAAAAACCCGCCTATGAGCGGGTTTTTTCGTGTGTATTGCGTATTTCGTGCTGCGTATTGCTACGCGAACAGCCGCCGACAACCATTTAACGCATTACGAAATACGCATTACCACCGCTCAATCAAATCATCGACCATGAACTTGGCGAGTTCCTGTGCGGCGCGCGGCAGGGCGCCGCGCTTGGAGGTGGTGAGGTCGGATTCAAAGAAAAAGGTGGTTTCCCCGTAGGTTTTCGATTCCGAAAGAGTCTCGCCGGTTTTGGTGTCGGTGAGCGTGGCGGTTCCCGTGATGCGTATGCGGTATTGCTCGGCGGTGGTTCTCAGGTCGTTGCGGAAGGCAATGGCGGTCAGCCTATAATCGGTCAGGGTCACTTCGATGACGGCATCGGCGTTTTCGGCAGTGTTTTCCAGCTTCATCCGCCCGTCGAACTGGATACGTTGGCGCAGGGCATGGGTGGCCTGCAGTTCGATGGCCGGTTCCGCTGTCTTGTTGACGACGGCCGCCACATGGACGGTTTCGATCCCGTCGGGACGGGAGCCGCCGAGTTGGTAGCCCATGCAGCCAGCCAGCAGCAGAGCCGCAGTGGCACAGTTGATAAAATGGATGCTTCGCTTCATATGGCCTTTCAGGTTTGAATGGAAAACTCTCCCAGAAAAAATGGATTTGTCAAAGCTTGATTCCCGTCGGGGCTCTATCTAGGGTAAATCCGGTTTTTTACAAACGAGCGAGCGCAATGGAAAAGGACGAATGAGGGGTAAACCGGAGAGGACGGGGTTGTTGGAACTTTTTTTCGTCTTTGCGCGGATCAGTTCGGTTACGATCGGCGGCGGGTATGTCATGTTTCCGATGCTCAAGAGCGACCTGGTCGATTCCAAGGGTTGGATCTCCGATGAGGAACTAGTCGACTACTATGCGCTCGGCCAGTCGATCCCCGGCATCATCGCCATCAACACCTCGACGCTGATTGGCTACCGCAAGCGCGGGATTCCCGGAGCAATCGCTGCGGCCGCCGGAATGGCCATGCCGTCGCTGGTGGTGATCCTGTTGATCTCTGCCTTTTTTGTTCGCTATCTTGACAACGCATGGGTGCAAAAAGCCTTTTCCGGGATTCGCGCAGCCGTGGTGGCGATGATCGTCATGGCGGTATGGAATGTCGGGAAAAAATCGGTGACGACGCCGACGAAGGCGGTGATTGCGGCCGGGTCGTTTCTGGCGATTGTTGGATTGCAATGGTCGCCTATCCTGCTGATCATTTCCGGCGCAGTGCTGGGCTTGCTCCTCTTCCGGAAGGAGGTGGAGGCATGAAGTATTGTTTTGTTGTAGACGCGGCATCCTGCCGCGTTGCGGATGAACACGAGATGTTTCTATCCGTTGCAACGTTCTTTTTTGCGCACAAGCTCATCCCAACGAGGCGGGGTGCCTCGTCTACGAAAGGGGGCGGCGTGTGAGTGCGTTGCTGCAACTCTTCGTTTCGTTCTTCACCATTGGGCTATTCAGCTTTGGCGGCGGCTACGCCATCCTCTCCTTCCTCCAGCAGGAAGTGGAGCGGCGCGGCTGGATGACGACCGAACGCTTTGCCGATCTCATTGCCATTTCGCAAAGCACGCCCGGGCCGATCGCCATCAACATGGCGACCTTTGTCGGGTATCAGGTAGGGGATGTCCCCGGGGCGTTGGTGGCCACCTTGGCGGTGTCGCTGCCTGGGATGATCCTGATGATCCTGCTCGCGCTTTTCTTTTTCCACTTCTACGAACGGCCCGCCACGCAGGCCATGTTCCGCGGCCTGCGTCCGGCGGTGGTCGGGCTGGTCGCGGCGGCGGCGTGGCAGATTGGTTCCGTATCGATGGTCAACTGGGCGGCGGTAGGAATTGCACTGGCCTGCTGCGCGCTGATCGTGAAATGGAAAGTCCACCCGGTCCCGCTCGTCATTGGCTCCGCCATCGCTGGGGTTCTATTTTTCTAAAATCCTATATCACTAATGATATAAAATGGGCGTTAAAAGGCTATTTTCGCCTTAAAATATATCATTAGTGATATACTTTATGGGCTACGAATTGAGCTGTTTTTTCGCCAAGAGGTCGGTGTCGGCGGCGGCAACGAGGTCGTCACAGGGGAGGGCGGCGATGCCGGCGGTGGCGGCGATGGGCGTGGCGCGGGAAACGCGCTCCACAAACTTGGCGGCGCTGGACTTCCCGGTTTCTGGAAGAATCACGGCAAACTCGTCGCCGCCGTAACGGCAGGCAATATCGGCCTCGCGGGCGGATTTTTTTAGGAGGGTGGCGAATTGCCGCAGGGCGTCGTCGCCGGCTTCGTGGCCGCGGGTGTCGTTGATTTGCTTGAAACCGTCGAGGTCGAAGAGAACGAGGCTGAGTTCGCGGTCGTAGCGGGTGGCGGCGGCGATGTGGTCGGCGAGGGTTTCCTCGAAGTAGCGGCGGTTGCGGAGGCCGGTCAGCCAGTCGCGGGTGGCCCGTTCGTTCAGCGATAGAAAGGCGAGCCAGAGGGGAAGGTTGGTGTCGTCGACGGACATGCTAGGGATGGAAGAAGAGCTTGGCGTA
This sequence comes from uncultured bacterium, assembly GCA_965372395.1. Classification (GTDB taxonomy): domain Bacteria; phylum Verrucomicrobiota; class Kiritimatiellia; order Kiritimatiellales; family Pontiellaceae; genus Pontiella. The sequence continues at coordinate 27,522 of CBDVCB010000003.1, read as the reverse complement.
GGTGTAGGCGATCCATTCGCCGAGGACTTTGCGCACGCCTTGGCTGTAGGCATACCAGCGGTCGGGGTCGTAGCCGGAGTCTTCGAGGCAGGTGATGCCGATTTCGTAGTCGTTGCCGAGGGCTTTCTGGAAAAGCAGGCGGCTGCGCCGTCCGTGCGGACCGGTGGTTACGAGGTGGATGTTGCTTTCCTCGATGTTGTAGGCCATGAAGGCTTCGCGGAGGGCGGTGGCGGCGACGTAGGTGCGGTCCTTGTTGGTTTCCTCGCCAATGGCGATGATGATTTCGCTTTCGGGGATGCCGAGTTTGCGCAGGCGGGCGGCGGTCATTTCGGGGTATGACTTGAAGGCTTGGATATAGCTGCCCGTTTCGATGGGCACGCCGGTGCAGACGATTTTCGAGTAGTCTCCGGTCTTGTACATGCGGACGGCTTCGTCGAGCGCGAAGTCGTGGATCCATCCCTCGACCACCAGCAGGCCTTTGTGCGGGGGGGCTTCGGGGGCGAGGAAGGGGTAGAGATTCGCCACAAAACCAAAGAAAACAGCGGCAATAAGGATTGCAACCACCAACCAACCAACCAAGGTCAGGCGCCGTCCGGTATGCTCTTTTGTCAATGCAAGTTTCATGGGGCGTGTATAGCACGGTCGGGGCGGTGTAAAAACAAGAAACTTCTTGTGCAGAGGGGTTGACACGCCTGTCTGCCTACTATAACTTCCCGCCCTTGTACTTTTACCGAATCCATTGAGAGGATGATTTACATGAAGACTTTTGTGCCTAAAGAGGCTGATATCAAGCGTGACTGGTTCGTGGTAGATGCCGAAGGAAAAACGGCAGGCCGTCTGGCCGTCGTGATTGCAAATGTGCTGCGCGGACGCAATAAACCCACCTACACTCCGCATGTCGACACCGGCGCTTTTGTGGTTGTGGTGAATGCCGACAAGATCAAGCTGACCGGAAACAAGGAAGAGAAGAAGATTTATCAGGACTACTCGGGTTATTCCAGTGGTCGTACGGAAACCAAGGCAAAGGATATCCGCGCCAAGCATCCGGAGCGCATTATCACGCAGGCGGTCAAAGGCATGTTGCCGACCAACCGCATGAGCCGCCAGATCATCAAACGCCTGAAAGTCTATGCCGGTTCGGTTCATCCGCATGCCGCACAACCGCTTCAGGAACTTGAATTCAACGGATAAGCAGGAAACACATCATGGCTAAAAAGAATACTGTAGAATTGGCAGCAACCGGACGCCGAAAATCATCTGTCGCACGTGTGCGCATGACGGAGGGCAGCGGGACCATCACCGTCAACGGACTGGAATCCGACAACTATTTTCAAAATACGTTGCTGCGGGAACTGCTCAAGAAACCGTTCATCACCGCTGACGTGGTTGGCAAGTTCGATGTGATTGCGAGCGTTAAGGGCGGCGGAAAATCCGGGCAGTGCGGAGCGGTGGTCCACGGGGTTTCCCGTGCATTGGCCGGCTCCGACGAAGAGCTGAGGGATATCCTCAAGAAAGCCGGATTCCTGACCCGCGATGCCCGCGTGAAAGAGCGCAAGAAGCCGGGTCAGCCGGGTGCGCGCAAACGGTTCCAGTTCTCCAAGCGTTGATCGCTGGGCAACACCGTTGCAAAAGCCTCCCGTATCCGGGGGGCTTTTTTTGTTTTCCAACCTTTGTGAAATCGGTTTAATCGCATTTCGCCCCATGAAAAAAAGGATCGCCCCATGTATTCGAATCTACACCTGCCGAAAGGCTTTAAATGCGCGGGAATTTCCGCCGGAATCAAGAGCGGCGGCACCAAGGATATGGCGCTGATCCTTTCCGACGAACCCGCGTCCGCCGCCGGGGTGTTCACCACCAACCAGGTCTGCGCCGCCCCGGTCAAGGTTTGCCGGGAGCACCTGAAGCACGGCGTGGCGCGGGCCATCGTGATGAATAGCGGAATCGCCAATGCCTGCACCGGGTCCGCCGGAATGGTCGCCGCGCGCGATATGGCTGCCGAAACCGCCAAGATTATCGGATGCGAACCGCAGGAAATCCTAGTCTGTTCCACCGGGCGGATCGGCCCGCAGCTGCCGCTCGAAAAGATGGTGCTCGGCATTGGAAATCTGTTCGACGTTGCGCTTGGGGAACATGTGCAAGAAACCGCAGAGGCCATGATGACCACCGACACGCGACCCAAGGTTTCCGTGGCCGAAGTGCAGATCGAGGGCAAGACCGTGAAGATCGTCGGCCTGGCCAAAGGCGCGGGCATGATCGAACCCAATATGGCCACGATGCTGTCATTCATCACCACCGATGCCGCCGTTGAGACGCATGCGCTGCAGGCCGCGTTGAAAAAGGCGGTCGATTCCAGCTTCAACCGGATTTCGATCGATGGCGACCAAAGCACGAACGACACCGTCCTCGCGCTGGCCAACGGCGCGGCGAGCATCAGGCCGCTTAACGAAACCTCCAAGGAATGGGAAACCTTCGTCCAAGCCCTAGGCAACGTCTGCCACGAATTGGCCATGATGATCGTCCACGATGGCGAGGGCGCGGATAAGTTCGTGACCGTCAATGTGGCGGGCGCCGAGTCGGCCGCCGCCGCCGACCTCGCCGCGCGGTCGGTCGCCAACTCGCTGCTGAACAAGACCGCCTGGGCCGGGGAATATCCCAACTGGGGCCGGGTGATGGATTCCATCGGCTACTCCAAGGCGCGGGTCGATGAAGCCCTCGTTTCAATCCACTACGACGACCAGCAGGCGGTTGCCAACGGCATGCGGACGGAAATCGCGCAAGAGGAGCTGATTAAAGTGGTTTCCCAAACCGATTTTGCTATAAACATCGACCTGCATCTCGGGGAGGGAAAGGCCACGGTCTACACCTGCAACTGTACCGAGGAATATGTGCGGATCAATGTGGAATAGAAAACGGGAAGCGATTGATGGAAAAGTTTATTGAAAAGGCGACGGTGTTGATCGAGGCGCTGCCGTTCATCCAGCAGTTCCGCGGCGATACCGTGGTGGTGAAGTTTGGCGGAAGCATCATGGAGAGCGAGGAGGGCTATAGCCGTATCTTGCAGGATATCGCGTTCATGGAGTGCGTTGGCCTGCGTCCCGTGCTGGTGCATGGCGGCGGAAAGGCCATCTCGCGGGCGATGAAAGAGGCCGGTATTGCCCCCAACTTCGTGCATGGCCTGCGGGTCACCGACAGCACGGCCATCAACGTCGTGGAGAAGGTGCTGAACCACGAGGTCAACCCGCATCTGGCGGAAATCATCCAGCAGTTCCATGGCAAGGCGCGCGGCATCCATGGCGAGGATATTATCCGGGTCGACAAGTTGGTCGACACGGATCCGGAAACCAACGAGCTGCTCGACTGGGGCTATGTCGGAAAGGTCAAGCGCGTGGATGTCGAGCCGATCCAAGCCTATTTGCGTTCGGACATCGTTCCGGTGATTACGCCGCTTGGCAAGGGGGCGGACGGCCATTTGTACAATATCAACGCCGACGATGCGGCCACCGCGATCGCGTGCGCACTCAATGCCCGCAAGCTGGTCTTCCTGACGGATGTGCCCGGCCTGCTGCGCGATCCAGAGGATCGCAACTCGCTGATCTCGTCGCTCCATCTGGGCGAAGTGGACGAGTTGATCGACCGCGGCGTGATTTCCGGTGGCATGCTGCCGAAGGTTCGGGGCATGGTGGGGGCGGTCGAGTCCGGCATCAAGAAGGTACATATCATCGACGCATCCCTGCCTCATTCGCTTCTGCTGGAACTTTTTACAACCGAAGGCGTCGGAACCGAAATTACGGAATAAGACCATGAATACTAAACAGATCGCTGAAATGCAAAAGGATTACCTGATGCCGACCTATGCTCCGGGCCTTGCGCTCGTCGAGGGTTCGGGAACGAGCGTGTGGGATGCGGACGGAAACGAATACCTCGACTTCGTGTCGGGTATCGCGGTTACCAATATTGGCCATTGCCATCCAGCAATGGTGCGGGCGGTGCAGGACCAGGTCGAGACGCTGGTGCATGTTTCGAACCTGTACTACAACGAAAAGCAGCCGCAGCTTGCCAGGGCGCTTGCGGAACATTCCGGCCTGCCGGGCGCAAAGTGCTTCTTTTGCAACTCGGGGGCGGAGGCCAACGAGGGGTTGATCAAGCTCGCGCGGCTTTGGGGCAGCGATAAGGGGAAATATGAAATCGTCACCATGCGCCAGTCGTTCCACGGGCGGACGCTCGCGACGCTGACCGCGACCGGACAGGAGAAGGTGCAAAAAGGATTTGGGCCATTGCCGGAAGGTTTTGCCTATGCCAATTTCAACGACCTCCAATCGATCGAGGATGCCATCGCAACCCGGACCGCGGCTGTTTTGGTCGAGGCCTTGCAGGGCGAAGGCGGGGTGGTTCCCGCCGATCCGGAATTCCTGTCCGGACTCCGGAAGCTGTGCGACGAAAAGGGCATCCTTCTGCTGTGCGACGAAGTCCAGTGCGGCATGGGACGGACGGGGAAATGGTTTGGCTTCCAGAACTATGACGTTCAGCCCGATGCCTTCTCGCTGGCGAAAGGCCTTGGCAACGGCTTCCCGATCGGCGCCATCGTTGCGGGCGAAAAGCTCGCGGAGACATTCCAGGTGGGTCATCACGCAACGACGTTCGGCGGCACGCCGCTGGCCTGCTCCGCCGCGCTGTCGGTGATCGGGGTGATCGAAGAGGAGGAGCTGCTCGCCAATACGATGATGATGGGCGCCTATTTGGTGGAAGGCCTTTGCGAAATTGCCATGAAGCACAAGAAGTGGATTTCCGGTGTTCGAGGGTTGGGGTTGCTGCTCGGCATGGTGCTGGATGTTCCGGCGCTGCCGCTGCAGAAAAAGTTGCAGGAAAAAGGCATGCTTTCGCTGGCCACGGCGGGTAGTATCCTCCGCTTGTTGCCGCCGCTGAACGTGTCGCAGGAAGAAGTCGACCAGGCGCTCAATCTCATTGGCGAGGTATGCGAAGAGCTGCATGAAGAAATGGCGGCCCAGTCGCCGAACCCCTGCCAGTGCGGAATGGGTGAATAAGTTTAAAATAAAGGAGATGGAAAATGGCATATGACTTGACCGGAAAAGTAAAACTCGTGCAGGACGCGCAGACGTTCGACAGCGGATTCACCAAGCGCGAAGTGGTGGTGACCGTCGAAGACGGAAAATACCCGCAGGAAATCAATCTGGAATTTTTGCAGGATAAAGTCAGTTTGCTCGACACGATCCAGGTGGGACAGGAAATAACCGTCTCCTTTGATATTCGCGGGCGCGAATACAATGGCCGCTACTTCAACAACCTCGTCGGCTGGAAGATCCAGGCGGGTGAAGGTGCGGCTGCTCCGGCCGCTGGCGAAAAGCCGCCTGTCGCCGACAAGGATGTCCCGGCCGACTTCGACGAATACGAAGACAATATCCCGTTTTAACCCGGCCTTGTTGGAGTAATGAATGAAGAAGGATAAACTGCCGGAATGGGTGGATGAGTATGGACGGCTTGCGGAGGCTGAATTTTCTTTGATGGATTTGGTTGGCCATCTCCGGAAAAAGGGGGGAAGGGCCAATGAAGACGCTATTTTCGATCTTGCCGCGACCTCCGAGTATCTTTTCGAAGCGGATGGCCTGAATGAAAACTTTGTTCCGCGCCGAACTTTTTTCCAAGGGGCGCAGTTTCGGATTACCCCGCTGAAGGAGGAGGTCGCGGGCGGGTTCGTTGTTCCGGGCCACCGTTTCATACCCTTTATTTCCCGCGAGGTTTTCCCTCCAGATGCGCGGCTGGTGCTGTCGGATGGATCGGCGCTTCGGACCCGCACGGTTTCGATGCCGCAGCCGCAGGCGATGGCCAGTCTCCTTTTCTACGGTTCCGCCCAGGCCTTTGAATACCTGTTGCTCGACCATGACGCCAACGCGTCGTCGCTCAAACCGCCGTTCAAAGGCGATGTTGAGCTGACGGCTTTCGACCTGCGCGACTTTTTTGCCGAGAGCGGGTTCCGTTTAGGCGATTCGCTGATGCTGACCGTGGTCGATTGGCTGAAAGGCGTTTTTTCGGTCGCTCGCGTGGAAGACGAGGGGAAGCATATCGATGTGGTTTCCGCGAGGAAATGGGTCGATTCGATGCAACTGGCGCTCGACGGTGCCAAGGACGAGTTGGGAACGGAAGGCGATTGCTATGAGCAGCTCGCCTTTGCGATGCATATCGCGCAGAACGATCAGGCCTGCATCCCGCTCACAAAGGCGCCCCCGCTCTCTTTTGCCGCCTATCTGAACCAGCAGCGGGACATCACGGTGAAAATGGTGGGCGACCACGGGCTGTTTTGGGAGGTGGATGACGATCCCATGAACGGGGTCGTTTTCGATGCCTTGGCCAACCCCTCCGAACCCGAGTCCGAACTCGATGCCTATTTCCAGCAGCTTGGCCTGTCCATCTCCGAAGGCGAGGCCGAGGCCTACATGCGCGACGCCCTCTACAACGGTTGCGAAAATTCGGAAGAGGTGCTGGCTCGCGTAGCCGCCGGGCGATCCCTTTTCTTCGCCTCCTCCGAGGAGCAGGAGGAATTCCACGATCTGTGGTCGGTGCTCTGGGACGAACTCCGGCAGGACTATTCGCGCAAGGATGATATCTGCGCGGAAGCACGATCCAGATTTCTGGCGATCAACGATAAATGCTTCGCCGCCATGCGCCAGCTCGACGAGCGCGGGATGGGTATGGAAATCGTGGAAAATCCGGCGTTCCTTGAGTTTGGCAGGCTGACCTCCATGATCTCTTCCGCGCTGGTTATGTTCAATACGCCGGAAATGCTGGGCGAGACCCCGGACGATTTGGGCGAGACGACGGAAATGCTGGCGGCGGCCATCGACGATTTGACCGGGCGCTTGACGGCGGACGGAGGCGGGGTGTCCATCTGCCAGCTCAAAATCTCGCTCAAGGGCGCAAAGCCGCCCATCTGGCGGCGCGTACTGGTTCCCTCCGACATGGAGCTGGTCGATTTGCACAACGTCATCCAAGCCGCCATGGGTTGGAGCAATTACCACTTGCACCAATTCAAGCAAGGCCGCACTTTTTTCCAGCCCAATCCCGAACCGGATTTCATGGGATTTGGAGGATTCGAGGTTGTGGATAGCGCCGGCGTGCGGATTGCCGACCTGTTGCGATCGGAAAAAGACAAGATCGGCTATGAATATGATTTCGGTGACTCGTGGGAGCATGAAATCCTGCTCGAAAAAATAGTGGAGCCCGAAGAGGGCAAGGCCTATCCCATCTGCATCAAGGGCAAGCGCGCCTGCCCGCCGGAGGATTGCGGCGGCATCTGGGGCTATTCTTCCATCCTCGAGGAAGACGATTCCTTCTGCGACATGGAAACCATCGAACGCTACAAAGAACAGATCGGGGATCCCGAAGCCTTTGATCTGGACGAGGCCAACGCCCGTCTGAAACGCTATTGTTGATTTAACCTAGGAGATTATGGAATGAAAGTTATACTTGCCTATTCCGGGGGTTTGGATACCACCGTGCTACTTACCTGGCTGCAGGAAAAATACGATGCCGAAGTCATCTGCTACTGCGCCAATGTCGGCCAAGGTGAGGAACTCGACGGGCTGGAGGAAAAGGCGCTCAAGCACGGCGCGGCCAAGTGCTATGTCGACAACGTCGAAGAGGATTTTGCGAAGGACTACATCTTCCCGATGATGCAGGCCAACGCCATCTACGAAGGCACCTACCTGCTCGGCACTTCCATCGCCCGCCCGCTCATCGCCAAGCGCATGGTCGACATCGCCATCGCCGAAGGTGCGGATTCCATCTGCCACGGCGCCACGGGCAAAGGCAACGACCAGGTTCGCTTCGAGCTAACCGCCTACGCCCTCAAGCCCGACATCAAGGTCATCGCCCCGTGGCGCATGCCCGAAGAGTTCGCCTTCGAAGGCCGCTCCGACATGATCCAATATTTGGAAGACAAGGGTATCCCTTGTTCCGTTTCCGTTTCCAAGCCCTACAGCATGGATCGCAACTTGCTGCACATCAGTTTTGAAGGCGGCATCTTGGAAGATCCGTGGACGGAACCGGATGAAGACATGTGGGTGATGACCAAGCCGCTCAGTCAGGCCGTCGACGAGCCCGAAACGATCGAGATCAGCTTTGAGAAGGGCATCCCGGTTGCCGTCAACGGCGAAAATCTCAGCCCTGCCGCGCTAATACACAAGCTCAATGCGCTGGGTTGCGAGCATGCCGTCGGTCGCATCGATATCGTCGAAAACCGCTACACCGGCATGAAGGACCGGGGGGTCTACGAAACCCCCGGCGGAACCATCCTGCACCACGCGCACCGTGCGATCGAGTCGATCACCCTGGATCGCGAAGTCATGCACCTGCGCGACTCGCTCGTCCCGAAATATGCCGAGCTCATCTACAACGGATACTGGTTCGCGCCCGAACGCGAAATGCTCCAGGCCGCCATTGAAAAAAGCCAGGAAACCGCCACTGGCGATGTCCGGCTCAAGCTCTTCAAGGGCGGGGTGCATGTGTGCGGACGGCGTTCGCCATACTCGCTCTACAGCCCCGAACTCGTCAGCTTCGACGAAGCCGGCGGCTACGACCAGACCGACGCCACCGGCTTCATCAAGATCAACGCCCTCCGCCTGCGCGTCGGTGCCACGATGAGGGAACAGAACAAGGAATAGGCGGCATTTCCAGACATTGGAAAGGGTTTTTCCAGTCTCTGGAAAAACCCTTTGTTGTTGGAGGTGTTGTGCCGTATCGGCGAAGAGTTAATCGACAATGAGTTCTTCGGCGTCGGTGTAGGGCTCGGTCCGTCTTCCGGTGAGGGAGAGGACCTTGCCTGCAATAAGTCCGGAGACAATCGCGAGCACGATGGTGATGAGGATTCCTTTGATCTGATCGCCTTGGCTGATCCCTTTAACGGCAACCATCGCAACCAAACCGCCGAACAGTCCCGGCAAGCCATGCAGGTGCAGGACGCCGCAGGTGTCGATTTTCTTGACCGCATTCTGAAAGCGGTCCTGAATGACGGCAAACCCGAAGGTGGAGAGCGCACCGGCAAGGATTCCGATGGCAAAGGCGATGGCCGGCGAAACTTTGTCGCAGGTGGATCCGATGGCGACGCCACCGGCCAGCGCGGCGTTGGCAATGTCGGCCACGCAGACTTTTCCGCGTAGTTTCAAGGAGGCCGCGTACGTTGCGATGGTCGATCCGCATAGGGCGATGATAACGTTGACAATGGTTGCGGGGATGTCGGCGGGGGCAACGAGTGCGCCGCAGAAGGAGGGCCAGAAGACCCACAGCACCATGCTTCCCAGAAGGGAAAACCGGTCGCTGGTGGCATCGGCTTCAATCAGGGTTTCATATTCCTTGCGGGTCGTCATGGAGGCCGCGACGCCGAGTCCGAACAGGGCTCCGAACGCATGGATGACAATGGAGCCGCCGGTGTCGACAAAGCGGCCGTGTTCGATCAGGCCAAGGCCGCCTTCGAGTAGGATCCATTCGTTCAGTGCGTAGAAGGGAACAAAGAGAAGGCCGAGCAACATGTATTGAGCCATCTTCAGGCGTCCGAGAACCGCTCCGGCGCAGATCAGGAGGCTGGCAGCTCCGAATTCAGCGAGAATCAGGCGGTCAATATCCGAGTCGACGCCCCCCATGATTCCAAGGCTGTCCTTAAGGAAATAGAGCGGAACGGCAACGCTGACCAGCAGGTAGGTAGCGGTGATGGCGGAGCGGCCATACTTTTTCACGAAGACCATCAGGAACCCGAAACCCATCAGGAGCATAGCCATGATGTGGATGGATCGAAAATATTTCTGAACTTCGATGATGGATGACAATCCATCACTTGATCCGGCTTCAGTGGCAAATGAAACCCCGGTCATTGCCAACAGGGCAAGGGCGGCGGGAAACAGGTATTTTGTGGCTCGCATGATTCGGTCCTTTCTAAACGGTTAATGGTGCGGTTGGATAGCATGCGGATGCTAAAAACCCGACCAGTAGATAGAATTGGTTCCGAAGAATCAATATATAGTGGCTACTGTTTTTTATATAGTGGCTACTGTTTTTTAAGAGGGTTTAGGGGGTTCAGGTTTTTTTGAGGTTGAGTTCGGATGCACTCTTCCAGTCCCGCCTTCCAGATCTTAAGTTCCACGGATTGAATGGCTTGGGACTTGGTGCCATGCGAATGTTGAATCGCGGGGCGGGCTTGTCTATAGTGGCCATTAGTTTGAGGTATGTTGAAATGGCCACACGGAAAAAGACGAAAAAACGGGCAAAACCGCACTATGTCAGAACCAGGAAGCGCAAGGGGGCGGACTCGTCGGCCTTGGCGCGGCGCGCGATCACCCTCGTTCTGCTGCTGTTGGTTGTTGGCGGTGTTCTCTTTGGCATTAAGAAGGGGTTTGATCTGATTGGGCGCAAGCTTTTTTCCCAGAACCCGCGGTTTGAAATGCAACATTTGGTGATTTCCGGCGAGGGTAAGTTGAAAGAGGACCAGATCCGGGAATTCACCGAGCTTTCGGAGGGAATGAACCTGTTCGAGGTTAAATTCAAAGAGGTCGAGAAAAGGCTTGCCGGCGTTCCCATTGTTGAATCGGTCTATCTTGAGCGCAAACTGCCGCATACGTTGATTGTGAAAGTCAAGGAGCGCATGCCGGTTGCACGGATCAGCGGGCTGAAAAGCCGGAAATACCCTTTTGTGGTTGATCGCTATGGCTATGTGCTCCCACCCCGCCAAAGTGCCGCATCGCTGCCATTGATCAAGGGGCTGGACACTGAACTGCGCCTCGGATCGCAGACCGGGCATCCGGATGTGAAGACGGCATTGGAGATCATCGCGCTGTGCGATAGCCGGGGCTACCTGCGCACCTATGCCCGGATAGAAAGCATGGATGTGAAGTACTCCGACTTTATCGATATGCGCCTGGCAGGAGAGATTCGCATCCGCATGCCGCGCTATTCGCTTAAGTCGAAACTCCAATATCTTGATACTCTCCTTAAGATTGAACGCGGCAAAGGCAGGCGCGTGAAGGAAGTCGATCTCACTGTTGACTCGACCAAGGTAAAGGTGCCTGTAAGCCACTATTGATTCCAGGGAAAGCATGGCGATCGAAACAACCGCAGTTTTAGAGATTGGAACAAGCACTGTGCGAGTGATGGTGGGCGAAATGCGCAGTGATGGCAGCGTTTCGGTCGTCGGCATCGGGGAAGCCGAATCGCGCGGAATCCGCAAAGGTGAAATCATCAATCGCGACCACGCCATTTCGTGTGTGCGCGCCGCGCTCAAGGCCGCCGAGGAAAATCTCCGCAAAAGCATCCATTCCGTCCATCTCGTCACCTCGGGCGGCGGCGCGGCAAGCAAAACGAGTACGGGCATCCTCAAGCTGGTCGATCCCGAAGACAACCAGTTGTCTGAAATCGAGGATGAAGATGTTGCTGAAATCATCGAGGTGGCGCGGCGGGTGGCCTTGCCGGAAAACCGGATCAAGCTGCACACCCTCCAGCAATATTTCCAAGTCGACGACATGGTGGGTGTCACCAGCCCGCTCGGCATGGCCGGGGAGGAATTGCGATTGGACATGCTGACCATCCACGGCAAGCGCAGCACGGTCGACAACTTCCGGAAGATTGCCGACGATGCACCGATCCACTGCTCCGATGCGGTATTCAGCGGACTTTGCTCGGCATTGGCCGTCGTGAACGACGAGCAGAAAAAGGCTGGCGTTTTGGTGATTGATATCGGCGGCGGCACCACGGATTTCGTCTTGTACTACGATGGTTTCATACAGGATGCCGCCTCGTTTGCGGTGGGTGGGGAGCATGTCACCAACGACATTGCGGTGGGGTTGAAGATTCCATCCAGCCAGGCGGAATATGTGAAACTCAAAGAAGGCAGCGCACTCACCAACCTGATGGAGCGCGATCACAACATTTCAATTCCCGCACAGCAGGGGTTCTCCGGAAAGATGGTAAGGGCGGTTACGCTCAACACGATCATCAACGCCCGCATGGAGGAGATCCTGACGTTGGTCAGGGATCACATCGAGCAGCGTTGCCCGAACATTCCAATGAGCGCCGGCGTGCTGCTTACCGGCGGCGGGGCGTTTCTGAACGGTGTGCGCGACCTCGGCCAAAAGGTATTCAATGTTCCGTGCTTGCATGGGAAGCCGTTTAATGTCCATGGCCTGCCATCGGCAAAGGATGCGCCTCGCTATGCTGCGCATGTGGGTTGCATCCGCTACGCCGCCTCGCTTCGGATCCCCGAGGAAAAATCATCGGTCGGAAAGAAGCTGCTCAACATGCTATGGGGAGGTTCCCATGAATAACCCACCCTCCACGGATTCCGCCGCATCCGCCGCCCCTCGTATCCTGACCCTCGGCGTCGGAAGCAGCGGTGTGCAGGCGGTCGCGCACATGTGCCGCCAGAACCCCGGTTTGGACGCGGTGCTGATCGATACCGACAAGAAGGTGCTGGAAGCGTGCGGGATGGAAAAAATCATTCATGTGGGGGCGTCGGTTACCAACGGCTTTAGTGCCGGCGGGGATGTGGAGCTGGGACGCCAGTCGATTGAAAAGGACTCTTCCAGTATCCGCAACCAGTTGCGCCAGGCCGACCTCCTCGTCGTCATTGCCGGGCTGGGCGGGGGTACGGGATCGGGCGCATTGCCGGTGATCACCCGTATTGCGCGCGAGGCCGGAACCTTGATTTTGTGCATGGTCACCATGCCGTTTGCCTTCGAGGGCAAGCCCGTGGCCCGCAAGGCCGAGGATGCGCTCAAGAAGCTGCGGACGCACGCGGATGCCATTATTCGGATTCCCAACGAGATGCTGGTCGACCGCGCGGATACTGAACTTCCGGCCGAGCAGGTGTTTTCCCGGAGCCAAGCGGTGATGCAAGATGCGGTTTTTGCGCTGTGGCGCATGCTATCGCAAAACGGCATATACGGTCTGGATTTTGCCTGCCTGCAAACCATGCTGCGCAACTGCGACGGCTTCTGCCATTTTGCCAGCGCCGATGCGGAAGGGGCGGAGCGGGGAGATGCGGTGGCCAACGCCATTCTCTCCCATCGCCTGCTCAAGAAGGGCAAGGTGCTGGAAATTGCATCGGGCGTGATGGTGGGATTGGTCGGCGGGCCGGATCTAAAATTAAGCGAAATCGAAACCGTGATGAACCAGATCCATGAAAAACTGCTGGCCGACACCTGGGTGAATTTTGGCGTGATGATGGATCCCGCATTCCAAAACCGGCTGTCGGCCATCGTGCTGGTGGCCGAGCAATGGAAGGAACCGCTGATGGACGATGCTGGCCGGCAGATGGGCTTCACATTCAATCGGCGGTTATCCAGCGAACAGGGCGAGCTTTCGCTTGAAACAGCGGGGAAAGGGCGTTTTGCCCATGTGGATCCAACCATCCACGACAACCAGGACCTCGATGTGCCCACCTACATCCGCCGCGATATCAAACTCCCTCGCTGACCCTACTGCATGAAAAAGTTGATCTGGCGCTCGAGGCCGATGGTGGTGACGGGGCCGTGGCCGGGGTAGGCGCGGGTTTCATCGGGCAGCTGCTTGAGCTTGTCGAGCGATGCCTTGAGCTGCCGGGCATCGCCGCCGGGCAGGTCGGTGCGGCCGCAGGAACCCTTGAAGAGCGTGTCGCCGGTAATCATGATTCCGCTTTCCGGGAAGAGCAGGCAGCATGAACCGGGGGTGTGGCCGGGGGTTTCGATGCATTGGAAATGCAGGTCGGCAAAGTTCCAGTCCGGGTCGGCAAAGTTCCAGTCCGGGGATGTTTCCAAACGCAGATAGTCTTCAACGTCGGGGCGCTGCGGAACAGGATAGTAGGGTTCGATTTGGTTGACGGCGTCGAAGGCCCATTTTAAGTCGTGCGAGTGGATGGCGACCGGGGCGGGGCATTGCCGATGCATCTCGGCCAGCGCATTGATGTGGTCCGCGTGGCCGTGCGTGCAGACATAGGCAGCGACATGTAGGTTCTTGGCATCGAGGGTTTGGATGATGCAGGCGGCATCGTAGCCGGGATCGAAGACAATGGCTTGGTTTTCGGATCCCCAGACGATATGGCAGATTTCCTCGAAAGCACCCGTGGGGACCGATTCAATGTCCATCTATTCCTTCTCCGGCGCGGAGGGTTTTCGAGTGAAGGCGCAGTGGATCACCATGTTGCCCCTTAGCTTTCCGGTATTTTTTCCAATGGGCGATACGCTAAGCGTGCGGGCATCGTAGCGCACACCTTGCTGTTGGAGGTCGGTGAGGAAGCCCATCATGGCCTTGAGCGAGCCTTCCCATGTGCAGTTGATGCCCAGTTCGAAAAGATCACCGGTGGGTTTTTCGCCGCGCGGATTACTTTTAAGGATGGTCATACCGTGCTTGGAGGCGAGCGCCTTGATCGTCTTCATCAGTTCCGGGGAAACCGACCGTTTTTGGGTGTCGAACACCGGGAGCTGGGCCTGGAGAGCGTTCAGTTCGCCGAGCCATTCCTCCTGCATTTTGATCGCGTTTTGATGGAGGCGGATTTGCTGCTCCAGCTTTTCGATCTCCGAGGCTTTCCCTTTCCATTCCTCGACCTTGCTGTCGACGATATACCACGTGCTTCCGGACAGCACAGCGGCCAGCGTCAGAACCCCGAGGGTCATTTCACGTTTTGAAATCTTCATTTTCCATCCTCCTCTGAGGGCAGGGCCAGAGTGGCCGAGAAGACGGTGCGGCGGACGCCCTTGGTGGTCTTGGTGCTCATGGATTCGTCCTTCAGCCGCTCGAACAGCGGCGAGTTTGCCAGCGCAACGAAATAGTCGTCCACTTGCTTGTCGTTTCCGGCGGTGCCGCGGATCGAGACGCCTTTGCTTTTGTCGTAGTTGTATGAAACAAATTCAATGTCGCCGATGGGGAGGAGGCGGGTGATTTCCCGCAGGCATTCAAGGGCGGAGTCGGAGCGGTTGGTGTAGACTTTGAGCGCCTTGAGTTTCCGCCGGTTTTCGAGGGCCTTGTCGGCTGCGGGCGAAATGGCGGCGGCCCGTTTTTTGACCGATGAAAGCTGAAAATCGCGAACCTTGTAGATGGCGGAGAAGGTCAGCAAGGCCGCCAGCCAGATGCCTATTACCGCAGAGCTGGCCATGATGGTCTTTTTGCGCAACTGTTTGTTTTTCTCGTGCTCGATCCATTCGCGGGGGATCAGTTCGATCCGGCTACGGTCAGCCAATGCGCGCCGGACAATGCCCTCGGATAGCGGGGGAAGTTCGCCCAGGGAATGCTCGCGGACGCGCAATCCGCTCTTTTCTGCCAGTTGGGCACGCAGGCTGGCCGAGAGCCCGCCTTGGCTCCAGTATTGAATGGCCGAGGGAGACTTTAGGTCATGCTCGGCGTCGAGGGTGGTGAGCGTATAGCCTATTTCGTATACGATTTCGTCCAGTCCATGGGTGTCGCTGGTCGGTGCATGCAGCATGCGGAAGGCAAGGGGGACTCCCTCGCTGGCGATGATCAGCGAGAATTCAATTCCATCGTCGAGGATGATGATTTCGCACCCCTCCTTGGAAATATGGCCGGCATCGTCCAGCAACTGCATCCAGCCGAGGTCGCGGGAATCGATGCTATGGATGTGGATTCCCTTTTCCTTGAACGTATCGCCAAGGTGGTCGATGCAACTGCGCCGTGCCGTGGCCATCAGCACCAGCGAGGTGTCTTCGGACTGCTGAAGCACCTCGTGGGAAAAGGCGATCTGATCGGTGGGGAAGGGGGCGATCTTGTCAATCTGGAGTGCGGCCATATCCGCGATCTCATCCGCTTGCGTGGCCGGCAGTTCCATGACCCGCATGAGCAGGTCGGCTGTGCGGAGCGGTACGCTGATGTCGCCCTTGATGTGTTCGACCACCTCTTCGGGCAGCTCGACGGAGGCCATGAGTTCTTCCGCGGTTTCACCGGAGAACACCATGGGAACGGACTCTTGCCGTACCGGTTCGACTCCATCCTGCCCCACCTTGACGGTGGTCCATTCGATGCCGTCGACCGTGCGGCAGACCGCTGTAATGATTTTATCGCGCATTCGCATCTTTTTTTACCCGCCCCTCTTCCCAGTAGACAATAGCCTTGCTTCCCTCCGTCAGGAAGATGCAGTCGATTTGAGATTGCTTATCGAAAGCATCACCCACAGAAGTTACCTTCACGAATTCACTTTGCAATGTAAAATTGTTCGAATCGAGACCCACCTCATTCAAGCTCTTGATTCCATCGTCGGGGGTGCCGCTTTCACCATCAGGGCCCTTGCGTTTATCTAAAATTTCCATAATCTTCTCATCGGATAATCCAGCAGCTCTCATGGCATCAATAGATGCGGTATTGATGTTAAGCTTTCCTCCTCCCCACACCGTAAGTAGCTCGGCGATGCCGAATATTTCATCGCCTTCTTCGTCGGCCTCTTTTCCATAAAGTATGTCGGGACCCCACCCCTTGATCAGTAAAAGTTCCTGAACACTGTCGAGCGGACCGTCCTTCACCGGATAGCCAGCGTCTTGGTAGAACGGGTCGTCGGATTCCGCGCCGTTGAGCTTGTGGAAATCCCCTTCGTCGATCCAATCTTCCAGGCAGTCGATCATGGTGTCCCATTCGGTAGAGGGCACGTTGGCCATTTCAAGGATGTCAAGCCAGTCCTCTCTGGACAGCATGTTTGCATTGAGGCGACCTTCTGCCGATTCCAGCGTGACGCTGAATGAGCCTTCGCCGAGTTCGATCTCCGAGGTGGTGGAGAGACCGCGCTTGATATAGAGCGCCGCCTTCATGAATCCGTCCTTGTCCTCTTCCATATCTTCGATTTCGAGCTGCTTGGCCTCGGACTGCTTGTCGAGAATGGCCCGGGCATATTCGATGCCGGAGCGCGCCATCATTTCCGCATGGAACCGCTTTCGCTTATGCGAGACGAGCATCGCCTCCAGCTGGACTTCAAACGCAAACGAACCCACGATCAGCGAGAGGATGATCAACACCCACAGCGCCACCAGCAAGGCCGCGCCGTCCTTGGATCCATTCCTGTTTTTTCGGGGGGTCTTCATCTCGATTTAAGGGTGGGGGTGCGCCCGGGGGGCATGCTGGCCGACTTCATGTTAGTAGGGCCTGAGAGCTTGTTTTTGACCGAGGGAGCCACGGGAATGTCGATCACGCGCGTGAAAACGATCGGTTCCTCGTCATCGTCTTTCGAGGGAACATAGACCATCACCTTCACCCGCTCCGGAACGGAGTTCTTCTTTTCCCATTCCACGGTCCAGTCTTCGGTCTCCTCGTTGTAGACCATGATTTCCAACCCTTGGATGGAGCGCGATACCAGATGCGGTTCCATGTCGTATTCACTTTCAAAATCCTCGATGTCTGCGAGGGCGGGAACGGCCATGGCAAAGAGGGCCGGATCGCCGTTGTCGTCGTTGTCGATATAGATTTTGATTCGGTGCGGTCCGTGCTGGAGCGGCGACCCCTGCGGCATGAAGGCGCTGCTGGCGGTCACGAACGTAATGGTGTCGGCGGGCAATCCACTGTGCGTCCCTTTTTCGAAGGTGAACGCATAGCTGTTTCGAGGGTTGTAGAAATAGACCGTGGAATTCAGTGCAACGGCCAGTTGCTGCATGGCAAAATCGCCGTGCTTGATCCCGTCGAGCACCTCCGTTCCCCGCCTCCACCCGCGAAGCGTTCCGCTGAAGGCCTGGAACACAATCGACATGGCGATCACCAGAATGACCATCGCCACGATCAACTCCAGGAGGGTGAAGCCGCAACGCCTGTCTGTTTTTAGATGGTTGTTTTCAAGTTTCAGCTTTCAAAGCTCCCTCGCAACGCTTTCCGACTCCGGCGCATAGTTGTAGGTGGTGATCTCCTCGAACGTGTCGCGGCCGCGTTCCGACCACCGGACGCGCGTGGTCACGATAAAGAGTCCCGGGCGTTCCTCTTCGTCGACCAGCAGGATATCCCGGCTCCATGTATATCCATCCACATCCTCGAAGTCGCCGGATTCCGTGGTTTCCGCGATGGTCTTCCGGTCGATGGGGTTTTCGATGTCCACCCTGCGCAACAGGCCGCGGGAAACCTCGCGGTTGCGGGCCGTGCGCACCACCGCAAGGCAGCGCGACATCGCTACCATCATCGAAGAGACGCCGACGGTAATGATGACCAGGGCGATCATTACTTCAATGAGCGTCATGCCCTTTCTGGATGTAAATCTGTTTTTCATGGGTCGGCGGCGATGTTCCCAATATGCGCGCGTTTAATAAAGACAAACATGCCCCGCTTTTTATTGCGTCGGATGCGTGCCTATCAGCCGGAACTGAATTTCTTGATCCGGCTGCGCTCTTCGGCTTCGGAGCGAAAGGCGATGTTTTTCCAATCCTTGGACTCCTTGGCCGAGAGGCCGCTGTATTGCTTCCGATAGCTGGACGGGGTGATGCCCGTGGCGCGGCGGAAGAGGTTGGCAAAATATTGGCTGCTGCCGAAGCCGCATTCGAAGGCGATGTCGATGATCTTCATGTCGGATTCGCGCAGGAGGGTTTTGGCGCGTTCGATGCGCAGGCGGCCGACATATTCCATCGGCGTGCAGCCGGTCAGTTTCTGGACGATGGTGCTCAGCTGGGTGCGCTGGATGCCGCACTGCTCCGCCATCGCCTTGAGCGTCCATTGCTGGCCGCAGGAGTCGGCGAGCCGTTTAAGCAGCTTTTGTGCGCGGTGTTCGCTCGGCGTGTGGGTGTCGCGGTCGACCGCGTCGCCGGAGACGATGCGCGCGAGCTCGACGATGGCGGCGCGCAGGTAGCTTAGCGCATGCGCTTCGGAGAGCGCATGGTTTCCCTGGAGTTCGTTGATGAGGCTGGGCATGAGCCAGCGCATGGCCGGGGTGGCGTGGTGGCAGTGGCGCTCGGCGGAGCAGAGGGTGCGGCTGATCTGCCGTGTCTCTTGCGGGGTGAAGCCAAAGTGCCCCTTGAAGGTGAATTGCCGTTGCGGGGTGGCGTAGTCTTTGGCGAGGTGGAAGAGGGCGTGGTAGATGGTGTTGTTGGGCTCGCGCGGTTCGGTGCTGCCGTGCACCTGCCAGGGGAGGGTGAAGAAGATCGAACCTTGCGGAACTTTTTCCGCCCGCCCCTCGACCATCCACTCCAGATTTCCTTTGGCCACATAGGTGATTTCCAGCCCGCGGTTCTTGTGCGGACTAAGCTCCCGGCACCGAAACCGGCCGTATGTGATGATTTCCTTCAGCATGTATAGAATATACCAGTCGAAATTCTGACCGACAAGCCTGCGTTGTCCGTGATCTACTACTCGACTAATCGAAAAAGGAGATAGCAATGGCAATTTTAAATACAACAGACCGCACTTGGATCACCACATTGCCGAAGGTCGGCATCCGCCCGACGATCGACGGACGCTATGGCGGCGTGCGCGAGTCGCTCGAAGACCAGGTCATGGATATGGCCAGGAATGCGGCTAAGCTGATTAGCGAAAACCTAAAGTACCCCAATGGCGAACCCGTCGAGTGCGTCATTGCCGATGGTTGCATCGGCGGCGTTGCGGAGTCCGCCGCCTGCGCGGATAAGTTCGACCGCGAAAACGTCGGCGTCTCGCTGACGGTCACCCCGTGCTGGTGCTACGGCTCCGAAACCATGGACATGGATCCGATCCGCCCGAAGGCTGTCTGGGGCTTCAACGGAACCGAGCGTCCCGGCGCGGTCTATCTCGCCGCCGTGCTGGCGGGCCACAACCAGAAGGGGCTTCCCGCCTTTGGAATCTATGGCCGCGACGTGCAGGATGCGGGTGATGCCAACATTCCCGACGATGTCCGTGAAAAGGTGCTGCGCTTCACCAAGGCTGGCTTGGCCGTTGCCATGATGCGCGGGAAATCCTACCTCTCCATGGGCGGGTGCTCCATGGGCATCGCCGGTTCGATTGTCGACCAAAACTTCTTTGAAGAATATCTCGGCATGCGCGTCGAGGCCGTCGATCTGACCGAGTTCACCCGCCGCATGCGCGATGGAATCTACGACCAGGACGAGTACGAAAAAGCCCTCGCATGGGCAAAGGAAAACTGCAAAGAGGGGCAGGATCCCAACAAACCCAGCAAGGTGCGCCCCCGCGAGGATCTGGACAAGGAATGGGAGATGTCCGTCAAGATGGCCCTGATCACCCGCGACCTGATGTATGGCAGCGACCGGCTCGACGAAATGGGTTTCAAGGAGGAAGCCCGTGGCCACAACGCGATTGTTTCCGGTTTCCAGGGACAGCGTCACTGGACCGATACCTATGCGAATGGCGACTTCCTGGAAGCGATCTCCAATAGTTCCTTCGACTGGAACGGCATCCGCATGCCGCGCCTCGTCGCCACCGAAAACGACTCGCTCAACGGCGTACCGATGCTCTTCGGCCAGTTGCTGACGAATGCCGCCCAGGTCTTTTCGGATGTCCGCACCTACTGGAGCCCCGACGCCATCAAGCGCGTCACCGGCTTCGAGGTCGACGGCGTCGCCAAGGATGGCCTGATCCACCTGATCAACTCCGGCTCGTCCGCACTCGACGGCAGCGGCCAGCAGACCGATGGCGAAACCCCGGTCATGAAACCCTTCTGGGAAATCACAGAGGAAGAAAAGGATGCCTGCCTCAAAGCCACCACTTGGCATCCGTCGGTTACGGAATATTTCCCCGGCGGCGGCTGGTCGTCGAAGTTCGTGACCAAGGTCGGCATGCCGATCACCATGAGCCGCATCAACATCGTCAAGGGGTTGGGGCCGGTCTTGCAGATTGCCGAGGGTTGGACGGTCGAGCTGCCGGAAGAGGTGCACAATATCCTGGACGACCGCACCAACAACACGTGGCCCACCACCTGGTTTGCGCCGCGCCTGACCGGCAAAGGTGCCTTCACCGACACCTATTCGGTGATGGCGAATTGGGGAGCCAACCATGGAGCGTTCAGTTCCGGCCACTTCGGTGCCGACCTGATCACGCTGGCCGCCATGCTGCGCATTCCCGTCTTCATGCACAATGTGGAGGATGCCGACGTCTACCGCCCGAATGCATGGAACTCCTTCGGAACCGACGGCCTCGAAGGCGCCGACTTCCGCGCCTGCAAAACCTACGGCCCTGTTTACGGGTAGATATGGATTGCGTGTCGTTGGATTGGAGGCGGGAGCATTTCCGCTTCCCTTTGTTCGGCGAGTCCCCGAATCGGCTCGGTTGGCACATAATTGAAAAATCTTCTGTTAAACGACAAGGGAACCTTGCTACTTTCCCTTCCAATCTAAAACAATGGAAATGGGAGCGAAGAGAAAGAACACCATGGAATAGTTTTATAAAGACAATTTAATGCGTTAACGCGCAGTATCGTTTTCTTCAAAAACCGCTAGTTTTTACTCACTGAAACGAACTGAACGGGAACGCGCCGAACACGGCGCGGCTCCTCGTTCACGTTTCAGTGACGGGCGTCTAGCGGTGCCTTGAGGGAGACGCGAATGTTTGGAGTCGCGCTCTTTCTTTGCGGAACTCCTGGCAATGTGAAAAACAATAAAAGGAGGGAAAAATGAAATATTTTAGTTTGTTGCTGGTCGTTGTTATGACGACTGCCGGGGCGCATGCAGCGGATGTCGATCGATTACCGGCAACCAAGACGGTTTCAAGCACCGGGGATCTGCGGACTCTTCTTCGTAAATCTCAAAAAGAATGGATGGCGATTTCGCCGCCCTCGCTGGAGACGATCTACTGGGATTCGCGAAACGATGAAGATATTTTCGTGGATTGGAGCGGATTCAAGCCGTCGGAAACAAAGGCGGCTTTTGCAATTCTCGACCGAAATTTAATCCCTCGCTATGAAATCCGCCTCTGGGAAGATCGGGAAACCGGAATCATTACCATCGAGAATATGTATGGCGAAACCATGGCTACCTTAAGACCGGAAAAGGGATTCGACTCTCTGGGCTGGGCACTTGATTATTTCGGGACTGCCGATCTCTCACCATTCCAACAGGCCATTCATTCAAGCTGGCACACCGCACTTTCCCTAGAATTAACGCCATATTCGTTTGCCAAGGTTTGCGCCGAGATCCGGGAGGAGGAGGCGTTGCTGGCGGAGCCCCGCATAGCGGGGCGGTACGAGGAAGAGGGCATGGCGGTGATGTCATCTCCAATGTCGATGGGTTCTGGCGTCGAGCTTCAAATGGATATTGATCGCCTGACAAACGGAACCGTGGAGGTTTTCGTGGAATGGTTAAGCAGTCTCGACAGCGACTCCTTGGACCTGTTCCATGCAACGGATTTAATCGCTGCGGATTGGCAACTGGAGACCAACTTCCCAACGGCCTTCTCCACAAATTTCTACTTCAGTGATCAGGATACAAATGAAACTGCCCGTTTTTATGTAACCGGCACAATGTATGATGAGGATCTTGACGGCCTGACTTCAGCCAAAGAACGATTTCTGCACAAGACCCGCGAAGATTTATGGGATACGAGCGGAGATGGTTGCGGGGACGGCTGGCTTGTCCAATATGGTTTTAACCCCCTTGCCCTAAATACGCTGGGCGATGTGGACAACGACGGTTTCAGCAACCTTGAAGAGCAGAAGAAGGGAACCGATCCAACCTCGTCTCAAGGCAATTCAAACACCGGCACGGTTGCGACGATCCGATATTATTATGACGAGGATGATCGCTTGACCGATTTCTACTGCGGTTCCGAGGTGGCGCAAAAAACCACATTGTCCGTCGCTCATAACATTGCAGAAGAAGTTTTAGCCAAGTAGGAATATAACCATGAAATTACAAAAAACCGTTTTGACTACATTTCTTGCTGCTCATTCCTTGCTTGCCATGGGGCAATCTGTGGAACCGGGGTGGGACTTTAGTCCCCCTCCTGAAAACATTGTATATCCAAGTTTGGGCGATCCCGGGGGAGTTCCTCTTTCCTTCGGGGGAGGCGGCCTTCCGGCTCCGATGGCCATGGCGGCTTCCTCTTCGGCTCCGGTTAGCGACGAAATCTCGGAACTTGCTGCAGCCTTGGAGAATGATCCCCAGTTGATCTATGAATATGTGCGCAATAATTTTGTTTGCGAGTTTTACTATGGGTTTGCAAAGGGGCCTCGGCAAGTCATCCAAGATAGAAGCGGGAACGATGCAGATTTGGCGAACCTGCTGGTTGAGCTGCTTTTGGCGAGCAATCATCAGGCTTATTTGGCTTGGGGCAAGATGCTTGTTCCTTATGATGATTCTTCCGGTTACAACATGACGAAATGGCTTGGATATTCCGATCCAGCCACGGTTTCTTATATCTTGGATTCCTCGGGCATTCCGAATACGAATCAGGTTGAACATGCGGGTTATGTGGTGGTCGAGCGAATCTTTGCCTACCTGCCGGGTTATTTTGGAGGAACCTTTTTCGATCCGGCTTTCAAACCGCAGGAATATGGAAGAAACGAGGATATTCTTGCCATGTCCGGCTATGACCGCGACTTTCT
This sequence comes from uncultured bacterium, assembly GCA_965372395.1. Taxonomy (GTDB): domain Bacteria; phylum Verrucomicrobiota; class Kiritimatiellia; order Kiritimatiellales; family Pontiellaceae; genus Pontiella. The sequence continues at coordinate 4,055 of CBDVCB010000003.1, read as the reverse complement.
TTTAGGTACGAATGTCGTAGGCGGCGCCGGCAACAGCAACGAGGTGTCCCAGCTTGATGAATCCAGTTTGCGCAACCATCTTTCGGATTTGACGGAATCCCTGCGGACAACGGTTTCCTCCAACTATCCAAACGGCTATGTGGAACACGTGCTGGGGTTTGAGCGCACTATCACTCCGGAGTACATCTCTGGTGGTGGAAGCTTCTTGAAGGCCAACCTTGTGAATGGCGATGCGTGGTATGTGGACAGCAGCAAGCACGAGGAGCTCCGTCACTATATCCGTATCCACTACAACGCGACAAACACAATAAGCATAGCGTCCGAGAGTCTTGATGGGCAGGGGTTGTCGATCAATCTGAATGCCGATGGCCATACCGGCGCGATCTGGATCGGGGAGTCGCTGGTCTATCTTGGAGAGGTTGCGGTTTCCACGAACGGGACCTATGGAATATTGATCGAGGCGGATCATCCCTATGTTGCGGACTCTGGGAAATATGCCGATCAGCAGTGGCTGCAGCAGGCAACCAGCAATACGTGCTATGGGGTGGTTTTCGATGTCGGGGATCATGTTTTCCCCGGGGCGGTGCAAAAAAGCAGGGAGCGTTTGGCGGCGCTTGATGAAACCGATGGGGGGGATGTCCAGAACCGACGGATGGTACATATGATCGAAAAATCCTATGTCCACCAAGTGGCTTTGCACCGGGCCATGGTTGCCCGGATGGATGAATCGTTGTTCACCTACCACCATCTATTCGGGCTTGTGGCTAATAGTGATGATGGGTATTCGGTTAATATGCTGATGAGGGCCGTGCCCATTGCGTCAAGCTTGCTGAATTCATTGGCGGCCCACGTCCTGATGGGTAGTGCCATGGAGCATGGTGTTCTTGAACAAAACCAGGGAACCAACGATATTTCGGTTTCCACGGTGAAGCTGCTGGCCTTGGCCTCTAGGGAGGGACAACGGATTTTCAAGGTGGATTCCAGCAACTACGCCTATGTTGAAACCCAGCTAACAAACTATACGTCGTCTCTGCTTTCCGACATCCAGGGCTACATCAACGAGGAAGGCTATTGCATTGTTCCCGAGGATGCCGATATCCAGCTTAATGACTGGACGGGACTGGGCTACGCGGTTTTCCAGGATCTTCCGGGCAACTATCTGGTCGGAATGTTTATTAGCGGGGGGCTGAACGGTGGCGAAGGAACCATAAAGAGAGGACTCAAAATCAATACGCTTGAGGAACTCGCAGAAGTGCTCCGGACGGATGTGGCTGAATTGCGGCATGAAAAAGCTGCTGATCCGGTCGACATGACCACCGGCGCCTATCTGCTGGATTCCACGGACATGGTGATGGACGGCCCGCTGAACTTGGCGCTTTCCCGCCACTATTCATCGAAGTCGGCATCGAGTTTCGGTGTTCTCGGGCATGGATGGAACCACTCTTTCGAGATGACGGCCAACCGCCACTCAAACCATGAAGCGGGCATGGGAGGACGCAGTCTTGACGATGTGTTGCCCATGCTGCTTGCAACCCGTGTAATCAGGGATGTGTTGCTCAACGAGGACTCGGTCAAAGGATGGATGGTCTCTGCGCTGGCGGCGAACTGGGCAACCGACCAGCTTTGCCATAATGCCGTAACGGTTTCCACGGGGCACAAGGCCTACACGTTCATAGAGAAGCCCGATGGCTCCTTCATCCCGCCGCCGGGCATGACGGTTTCCCTGACGGAAACCAACGGCATCTTCACCCTGCAAGAACGTCACGGCAACACCTACGGGTTCTCGACCAATGGACTCATCGAAACCATTGCGGATCCCGACGGAAACACCCTGTCGTTCGACTACACCGGAGGAACCAATCTCAATTGGGTTCAAAGCAGCTTCGGTCCCAAGTTCACATTCGGCTACACGAACAATCTACTCACGTCGGTCTCCGACAACGATGGGCGGAGTGTCTCGTATCAATTTGACCCGAGCAACAACCTAACCAACATTGTGGATGTAGCTGGAAAGGATTGGGGCATCGGCTATTATCCCGGCCACCTGATCGAGTGGGTGCAGGATCCCGAAGGAATCTACACCATCCGGAACCTCTACAACTCCATAGGGCAAGTGGTACAGCAATATTCCGCTTCCGAAAACTGGTACACGCTTTATTTCACCGGAACCCGCAACATCGAAGAAAACCCGCTCGGCCAGAGAACGGTCTACAACATAGATGGATATGGGCGAACCTGGTTCAAGGAATATGCAGATGGAACCTACGAAATCACCGATTTCGACGGGCAGCACCAGCGCATCCTGCACCAAAGCCGGAACAACACCCTCACGGCGTGGAAATACGATGCCGACCACAACCTGCTCGCCACCACCAACGCCGTCGGAACCCCAGAACAGGTCGTAAGCATCTTCGGCTACGATGCCGAACACCACCTGCGCTTTACCACCAACGCCCTTGGCACCGCCGAGGAGACCATCACCGAATATACCTCCACGCCGACGCACCATGTTGATGTAATAATCCAAGCCAAAGGTTCTTCAATTGAGCGGCAATCCGACCAGGACTATTTCAGCAACGGCCTGCTTCAAAAACGAACAGAAGGCACCGGCAAGCGGGTGACGGACTACACCTACGACAGCAATGGCAACCCCGACACCATCGCGTCCACCGATGCCGGAACCATCGACTATCTCTACGACGCCCAAGGCAACATGCGGGAAATGGAAGTTGATGGGAAAACCACCATCTTCAACTATAATGCCCGCAGGCAGCCAACCGGAATCTTGTTTGAGGATGGCACATCCACCTCAAGAACCTACTGGGACAACGGACTGCTAAAACAGACGACAGATGCCAGAGGACAGAAGACCGGCTATTTCTGGACTCCCGCCTACAAGCAGGCCGGTGTGGTTCTTCCAAATGCCGGAAGCACCACCAACCTCTACGATGATGCCGACCGGCTGGTTTATGCCCGCGATGCCGTCGGCAACTGGATCACCAACACCCTCGACAAAGTCGGGCGCATCGTAGAAGCGACGTCCTCGTCGCTTTCCGTCACCAACCAGTTCGATGCCGTTGGCAACCTCACCAACTCCGTCGTCGATCCCTCCGGCCTCAACCTCTGGACCGCCAGCACCTACGACGACCTGAACCGGAAAACATCCGCGACCTCCGCGCTATCCGCGGTTCACTACCATCACGACAGCCTTGGTCGCGTCACCAACACCGTCGATTCCGCATCCAAGGATTGGAAAACCGAATACGATGCTCTTGGCCGCGTGAAGAAAACCTTCCGCCCCTCCGGCAACTATGAGGAAGTTGGCTACGATTCCTTGGGCAACCGCACCGCATTCTGGGATGCCGAATTCAAACCCACCACCTTCGGCATCGATGCCCAAGGCCGTGTTACGAGCATCACCAATGCCATTGATAAAGTGATAGAGTTCTCGTTCGACGATGCCGGAAACCTGGCTCGCAGAACCGCCGCCGACCTCAAGGTCACCGACTACGGATATAACGATCTGAATCGCCTCGTCACTATCACCAACCAAGGTGTCGAAGTCGCAACGTTTGACCACGACCCGAACGGAAATATCGTAGCGCATGCGTCCCCGCTTGCGTCCGCCACCTTGGGCTTCGATTCTATGAACCGTATCTCGGCCTCGACTCAGACCGTGGGTTCTGCAACTGCCATTGTTGGCTACCAGCATGATCTCAACGGCAATCGAACGCATGTCATATATCCCGGCAACACCAATGCAGTTTATGTCTACGGAGCAGACAATCGTTTGGAATCCGTAGACCTCTCGGACTTCGGGGTTTCAACAGCCATCAACTTCAATTATGACAGTGCTTCTAGACTAACCAACATTGTTTATCCAAATGGAGTAAACTCCACCTTCGGCCATGATGCTGAAGGGCGCGTAACTTCCATCCAGCACGGCAACTTCGTTAACCGCATCATCCAGCGCAACAGTCTCGGCTTCAAGAAAACCGAGCTCATCGATGCCGGAATAAAACCAACGGCTCCAGATACCCGACGCTCCATCAAAA
>CBDVCB010000002.1:0-72159 GCA_965372395.1 uncultured bacterium | reverse complement strand
AGGAAACTTTCACTGCGAGTACGACAACCGTGTCGGGTGTCGTATACTGGCTCTCTAAAGATCCCATTGGGATTAGTGGCGGGCTCAACCTCTACGAAGCCTTCGGAAACAGTCCTACTTATTACATCGATCCGTTCGGTTTGGATCTTGTTCGTGGGAATACTGCCGATCCTCGTGCATACGGGCATCATCAAAAGGTTGCAGCCGGAGACTATGGACAGTCATTTGGTATTGCTGGAGGGAGAGGTTCAGGATCAGCTTCTGGGAAGCAAGATAAAATAGGACCAAATTCGAAAAATAAAGGAGACGGTCATGTATACGAAGATAAGGATCCCTTTACTAAAATCCTAGAGAGGATGAAAACAACTCCAGAAGAGGACAAATATTTAGCTAATGAAATGCGAAAAGAGAAAGATAATAGGGGAAACTATAATGTTTTTTCCAACAGCTGCATTCATTATTCAAAGGACTTGTTCAATCGGATGAAAAATCTTCTTGAAGAACGGAGGAAGAATTGTGCGGAATAATTTGTTGTTAGGAATGCTTCTAATGATGGGTGTAGTTTCTGGTTGTAAGGTTGAGCTTGAGCATGAACCTGAAATCATCGAATTTCACCGTTATGAGGAGGGATTGCCAATGGCTGAGATTCAGATTAATGAAGGTGATAAGATCTATCACTATATCAAAGCATTGCTCGATGAACATAGGAGAGGTTGGCATCCCTCTTTTGCAAACTATGCTCCATGCGTTAAAGTGAGAGCGCATGATGACATGTACAGGCTTAATATATGTCCGAACAAACTTATTTTGATGTATTGGAATCCCGAAAAAACACACACTACGCAGGTTGTCAAACGGGTTCCAAGCGAAACATATGATGAGATTGTGGTTCTTGTAGAAGCAGCACTCCGGGGCGCAGAGGGTTCCAGCGGCTCTGAAGAAAGCAACCCCTGACCCCAGCCCGACGCCACCTCCGCCAAGCACGCCGTGGAGCGCCCTCGAATGCGGGCAGAACTACCGTCCAGCCCGCACCGGGACAACATCGCATAATGAATTCATTATGCGACGTTATCCCTTTCGTCAAAAAAAGGTGTCAGTGTGCACATCTGTACATTTATGTTGAAAAGGGGTCAGCCGATGAAATTAAGAAAAGGGGTCATCGCGCCAAGGTAAGCCCGGTGTGCCGGGATTGTAAAAACTGCAAATGAACATGAAAGGTACAGTTGATATCCGGCGGGTAGCCACTCCCGCACGGCAAAGGCGGGTCGCCAGCCGTAAGCGAACATTGCGTCGTCGTTGCGTAAGCGCGGCACGACACGAAGTGAGATTGGCGGGTATGGTTAGCGGAAATAGTTGCTAGATTCCTTGCTTGTGTTAACACATGAACATTATTGGACTATGCAGAATGAGTTTTAACCTATTTTCTTTGGTAGTTCATTGTTTTTGTTTGTCTGTTTTTAGTGTTTTTTACTGGTCTGCTTTCAGCCTGGGAAAAGCAGTTGCCCTTCCGTGATCCCGAATAAAACCGATGGCCAAACAAAACCGCGTGTATCTTTGGAAGAAAAGGTTTTTTGATTTCATGGGTCTGGATTCTCCTGTCTCATCGTAGCCATCGGGGATTTGCCCCCCGTCGCTGTCCACGTTGTTTGTCAGCGAGCGCGAGACTATCTGCTCGAACGAGTCCGGTAAAAAGTCCCCGTCCGAGTCCAGATCAGCATCCCCCGCCCGGTAGAAACGAACCGTCAAATTCGTGGATGCCGCATCAAGCCACAGCAGGCTGCTAGAAGTTCCGTAGGTCGGTAGCCGATCCGCAACCACCGACCAGTTTCCCGCCAGTATGGCACGTCCGATGCTCTTTATATTGTAGGAATCAATGAGGTGTATCCAATGAGTGCCAAGAGAAACACTGCAAAGCAAACGGGTTCAGATAACAGCCAAACAGAAGAGGCGGGGGCACCGAAGTGCATCGGGTTTCATGAACTTATACTTTGGCAGGTGGAGCGGTATCGACAAGCGGTAAGCGAAAATCGTTGGCATATGGGACAAAAATACAATCGATGGATTGACTGGGTAGAGGCTGAGCAAGATTTTTTAAACCAAGGCTACTACTACGGCTGTGCGGAAAAATGGCGGAAGGAATATTGCGGTGAACTCTGTCCCTTTAAAAGGGATTGCCTCTTAGCGAGCCAGTTGGTCAAAGCGGCTGAACCGATTCCCTTGCCGAATGTCGGATAGGTGTTTTTCAATCAGCGCCTGCGGCGGCGGTGCTTTCCGGAACGGCGCGGCTTGCCGGTTTTCAGGTCGGGTTGGACTCGGGATCTTTTTGAACGGCGCGGCGCGCTGGCCACTTGATTGGCCATCACGAAATCGACAAATCCTCGGGCGGTATCCACCTTGGCGAGCGCGACCTCCACTTCGTCGCCAATGGTGTAGCGTACTTTTCCGCCACGCGTCTTGGCCTGCGTCATTTCCGCGTTGGCTTCGAGCCAGTCGGAGGTGATGGAGGCGAAGGTGACCATGCCGCGCTGGAGCGAGTCGGGCAGCTCGACGATCATGCCCTTGCCTTTGATGGAAACGATGTAGCCCTTGAAGGTGGCGGTGAGCGATGAGTTCATGATTTCGCTGTAGTATTCCATCCGCTTCTTTTCGATGCTCTGCCGCTCAAGCCCGTCGGCCTTCTTTTCGGTTTCGTTGCAGTGCTTGGCAATCTCTTCGATCCGGTCCCCCGAAACGGGGAGTGGTTGCCCGGATTCCACGGCCTTGAGCATGCGGTGTACGAGCAGGTCGGGATAGCGGCGGATGGGCGAGGTGAAGTGGGTGTAGTCGTCGAACGCCAAACCAAAATGGCCGATCTGCGTGGAGGAATATTCGGCGCGCTTGAAGTTGCGAAGGATCGCGAGGTTGGCGGTGTATTCCACGGCGGTGCCGACCGCCAGCTTGACGGCTTCGTTGATCTCCTGCCGGGACTGCGGAAGTTTCGGGATGCCGAGGGCCTGCAGCTCCATGCCCATGGCGGCCCACTGCTCCTCGTCGGGCTCTTCGTGGACGCGGTAGATCGACGGTTTTTCGGAGGCGATCAGGATTTCGGCAACGGCGCAGTTTGCCAGCAACATGCACTCCTCGACCAGTTGGTAGGCCTCCTTCGACTCCGAGCGCGGCATCATTTTTTCAACCTTGCCCTGATCGTTAAGCTTGATTTCGATTTCGGGGGTGTTGATTTCCACCGAGCCGTTCGCGACGCGCAGTACCCGGGTTTTCCGCACGAGCGGGCAGAGGTTTTCCAGTCGCTGGACGACGATCTCCGGGATGCCGTGGTCGCTTGCGCCGTCGATGAATTTCTGTACTTGCGTGTAGGTCAGACGCGCCTTGGAGTGGATGACGGACGGGAAGGATTCGTAGCCAAGGATTTCGCCATCGGAGCTAAGGTGCAGCTCGACGGAATGGGAGAGGTGGTCTTTTTCGGGATTGAGGCTGCACACTTTGGTGGTCAACTCGCGTGGAAGCATCATAACGGCGCGGTCGACGAGATAGATGCTGTTGCCCCGGCGGAAAGCCTCCTTGTCAATCAGCGTGCCGGGTTGGACGAAGGTGGAGACGTCGGCGATATGCACGCCGAGCAGCCACCCGCCATCGGGATGGGGTTCGAGCGACACGGCATCGTCATAGTCCTTCGCCGTTTCGGGATCGATCGTGAAGGTGACGGCTTCGCGCAGGTCGCGCCGCCCTTCGAGTTGTTCGGGCGTGATTTTTCCAGAGAGCCTTTCAGCTTCTGCAACGACATCGCCGGGGAATTCTTCCGTGATTCCGGCATCGCGCAGGAGGCTGTCGATGTCCACTCCGGGTGCCGAGCTTTCGCCGAGGTCTTCGAGAATGCTTCCGGTGAGCGGCTGGTAGGGATCGCTCCAGGTGTTGAGCTTCACGAGCACCTTGTGGTTTTCGGGAATATCCTTAGTGTCGTCGATGCGGACATCGTGCTTGAAGCCGGGGGCGTCGGGGATGACGTAGGCATGGTAGGGAGTGCGGCGCAGCAGGCCGACGGTCTGGTCGCTGGCGCGTTCGATCACCTTGACCACGCGGCCTTCGGCGCGCAGATCCTGCTGCTTGCCCCGCCGGCGTTCGACATATTCGGAGTGGAAGACCTCGATGGCAACCTTGTCGTCGGGCAGGGCGACGCCGGTGTTTTTGTCGCCGATGTATATCTCGGGTTCACCTTCCTGTTCGGGGATGAAGATCGCGCCGCCCTTGGCCATGATCTTGAGCGTTCCTTCCACCTGGTTTCCAGTGTCTGGAAGCGCCCATCGGTTTTGACGCTGGCGCACGATTTTCCCGGCCTCCTCCAAACCGTAAAGCTCGTGGCGGAAATCGGCGCGCCGCCCTTTGGAATCGACATGCAGCGCCCGGGCGAGTTCGTGTTGTTTCATCGGTCGATAGTTGGCGGTGGCCATAAATTGAAGTAGTTGTTTCTCGAAGCTCATAAGGGGTTCCTTTACGGTGCAGACATGAAAATTGTTTTTGCAAGTAGCGAGATCGTACCATTTGCCTCGACGGGCGGTCTAGGAGATGTTGCGGCGGCTTTGCCCAAGGCGTTGGCAAAACAGGGGCAGGAGGTGATTCGCATGATTCCCCTCTACGGGCAGATCGATCGCGAAAAATATGGCCTGCAACCCTGCGATATTGAACTACATGTTCCGCTCGGCCACGCTTGGTATGTCGGAACCGTCTGGATGCAGCAGTTCGAGGGCGTGACCACCTACTTTATCCATAGCGAAGAGTTTTTCGAGCGGCACGGTATCTATGGTTCCGGCGGCCACGGCTATGCCGACAACTTCGAGCGCTTCCTCTTTTTCCAGAAGGTGGTGGTCAAGCTGATCGACGAATGGGATTTGCAACCGGACATCGTACACTGCAACGATTGGCAGACCGGATTGATTCCCCTGTTTCTCCATCACGGCATCGACGGCCACTTGCGCAGCGGAAAGGAAAAGACGCTCTTCACCATCCACAATCTCGCGCACCAGGGATGGGCGCCCGCCGAAAAATTCTACATGACCCAATTGCCCGCGAGTTGCTATACGATGCAAACCCTCGAATTCTATGGTGAAATCAACACCATGAAAGGCGGACTGGTGGGTGCAACGGCCATCAACACCGTCAGCCCGAACTATGCCAGGGAAATCCAAACCCCGCGGTTTGGCTGCAGGCTCGACGGGGTGATGCGAGAGCGCAGCAAGGTGCTGCATGGCATCCTCAATGGCATCGACTATTCGCGCTGGAACCCCGAAACCGACCCCTACATTGCCGCCCGTTATTCTGCCGCCGACCTTTCCGGCAAGGTGGAGTGCAAGCGCGCACTGCAGGAGGCCGCCGGGTTCGAACCCGACCTCAAGGTGCCGCTGCTTGGCATCATCACGCGCCTCGTAACGCAGAAGGGGATCGATCTGCTCGTGGGAGCCATCGACCGCATCGTTGAGTCCGGCGCACAGCTCGTTATACTTGGGACAGGCGATGCTTTCCATGAGCAGGCCTGCCGCGAGTGGGCGGAGCGCTGGCCGAAGCAGGTCTGTTCATGGATCGAGTTTTCACGCGAGAAGGCGCACCGGATCGAGGCGGGGGCGGATCTGTTCCTGATGCCCTCCGAGTTCGAACCTTGCGGCCAGAACCAGCTCTACAGCATGCGCTACGGAACCCTGCCGCTCGTGCACGGGGTCGGCGGACTCGAAGACTCCGTCGTCGATGCCGCCGAAAAGGGCGGCACCGGATTCAAGTTCCATGAGGATTCTTCCGATGCGTTTTTCCACTGTCTGGAACGCGCCCTCAAGGTTTTTGCAAACTCTGGAAAATGGAAGGCGCTGATGAAGCGCACCATGAAGCAGGACTTTTCCGTCGTGCACATGGCTAGGGATTACATCGCCCTCTACGAAACAATCAGCAAATCGCAGGGGATTTCAACAGAATGATTTGAAACAGAATAATTCTTGAATCCTCTCTCTGGAAATCATTCTGTTCGCCATTATATTTGTAAAACCACGCGGTAGAGGGGTTGAGTGTTGCATGAAACAGTGGATTGAAAAATGGTTCAGGAAGTCCGACGAACCCGCCCATCTGAAGTCGGGGCGGTGGGGCGAGCAGCTTGCCGTCCGGTTCCTGAAAAAGCAGCGCTATAAAATCGTTGGCCAGCGCGTGCGGGTCGGGAAGCGAGATGAGCTAGACATTATTGCCAAGCACAACGATGTACTCGTTTTCATCGAAGTCAAAACCCGTAAAAACGAGGACTTTGGGCGGCCCATCACCGCCGTGAACAAAGCCAAGCGCCATCGCCTCTCCCGCGCCGCCGTCGCCTACCTCAAGCGCCAAAAGCCACCGCCGGACTATTTCCGCTTCGATGTCGTCGAAGTCATCGGCGAACCCGACATGGAGCCGCCGAAAATCCGCCACATCGAAAACGCCTTCCAACTCGGCTCCGCCTACCGCCTTTGGTGGTGAATGTAGACAGCGTGGCCTTCTCCAAGTCCTTTTCAACCCTGTTGTAGACGTGCCTCCCGGAGGGGGCGCGTTGGTCGCTCGGGCAGGATCAGTGCGGCCTCTTCGAGAGCCACGCTCTACACCAATCAACGGCGTTGCACCTGATCGCGTCTACAATCTAATGCGTGTGCTTTTCGCCCATGTAGCTGTGCTCGAAGTCGTGGATGAGTTCCTTGAGCTTTTCCACGTGTGCGAGATCGGTGGTTTGCTTGGCTTTCATGGAATAAACCAGAATGCCGTGCAGGGCCTTTAGTTCCTGTTCATAGTTTTCCTTGCCGGGCTTGATGCGCTGCGCCATGAAATAATAGGTCACAATCTCGCTCAGTTCATCGGCATGCTTGTCCTTGTTCATTACCCAGCGCACGGTCTGGTTTTGGTTGGGATCCGCCTCGATCTGCTTCATCGATTTCTCGATGGTGGCCACGTGCTCTTTCATGAGGACAAAGCGGGCTTCGTCGTTGTAGATTCCACAGGGAATCTGGCAGTGCGCCCGCACGGTTGCGGTGGTGGCTACAGCAAACAAGACCAGAACGGTCAAATTTATAGCTACTTTATTCATGGTACTACTCCTTTGGTTTAGGTTTCTATTTTCTACAGCGTGTTGAAAATGCGGTCGCCGGCGTCGCCGAGTCCGGGAACGATGTATGCATTTTCATTGAGGTGGTCGTCAATGGCGCAGACGAAAATATCGATATCGGGGTGTGCGGCGGAAACCTTTTCGATGCCTTCCGGCGCGGCGATGATGCAGAGCAGGGAAATTTCATCCACCCCCCATTTCCTCACCCTATCGATGCCTTCGCAGGCGGAACCGCCGGTGGCGAGCATGGGATCGAGGATAAAGGCGGTTTCTGGCGGATGGGCGGAAAACTTTTGGTAGTATTCAATGGGCTGATACGTTGACTCGTCGCGATAGAAACCGAGGTGCCACACCTCGGCCTGCGGAATCAAATCCTGAACGGCATCGGACATGCCTAGCCCGGCTCGCAGGATTGGAACAAGGCCAATTCGGCAACCTAGCTCTTCGCATTCTGTTTCCGTAAGCGGGGTCCTGACGCTGACGGGTTTGAGGGGCAGTCCGGCCGTTGCTTCGTAGGCGAGCAGCAGGGAGAGGCGGCGGATCTGCTCGCGAAACTGGTGCGGCGGGGTGGATTGGTCGCGCAAGGTGGCTAGGTGATGGCTCACCAGCGGATGCTTTAGTTCAACCACTTTGCCCATGGGTTTCCTTTTCGTGATGCGTAATTCGCAATGTGTGGTACTACGACTACGCATTATTTTGCATATTCGACGCATCGCATTTCGCGGATTACGGTGACGCGGACGATGCCCGGAACCTTGACTTCCTTGCCGATCTGCTTGGCAATGTTGCGGGCCAGCAATTGGGTGGCATGGTCGGTGAATGTTTCGGGTTCGACCATGATGCGCACCTCGCGTCCGGCCTGAACGGCGTAGCTGCTCTTGACGCCTGCATATTGGTTGCAGATCTTCTCGATTTTTTCGAGTCGCTGGATGTAGAGGTCGGTGGTTTCCATGCGTGCGCCCGGCCGCGCAGCGGTCATGGCATCGGCGGCATCGCACAGCACGGCATAGACGTTGGTTCGATCCATGTCCTCATGCTGGGCGCCGATGGCGGTGTAGACCACGCTGTCCTCGCCATATTTCCTGAGCAGGTTGGCACCAATGCTCGCATGCCCGCCCTCGACCTCGTGGTCGACGGCCTTGCCGATATCGTGGAAAATTCCGATGCGCTTGGCCAGTTTGACGTCGAGCCCCAATTCGGCCGCCATGATGGCAAGGAGGTGCGCGGCCTCGACGGAATGGTCGAGTACGTTTTGCTTGTAGCTGGTCCGGAACTTCAGCTTGCCGAGGATTTGCACGAGTTTGGGAGCGACACCGGTGATCCCGAGACCGAAGAGGGCTTCCTCTCCTGCGCGACGGATGCAGGTATCGAGTTCTTCGCGCACCTTGGCGACGGTTTCCTCGATGCGTACGGGATGGATGCGTCCGTCCTCGATCAGCTCTTCAAGGGCTATGCGCGCCACTTCGCGGCGAATGGGGTCGAAGCTGGAAAGAACCACCACTTCCGGGGTTTCGTCAATGAGTACATTGACACCCGTTTCCGCTTCGAACGATTTAATGTTGCGGCCTTCCCTGCCGATAATACGGCCCTTGATGTCGTCGCTTACAAGGGACACGGTGCTGGTTGTAAGGTCGCACACGGTTTCGGCGGCGTAGCGTTGAACCGCGATGGCAATGAGTTCCCGGGCCTTCTTTTCGGCCTCTTGCTTGGCTTCTTTTTGAACATGCCGGATCAAACCGCCGGCTTCGGCTTTCAACTCGTCTTCCATGCGGGTCATTATGGTTTTACGGGCGTCGTCCTTGGAGAGGTTGGCCGCTTTTTCGATGCGGTTGGTTTCTTCCAGGATCAGGCCTTCGAGCTTTTTTTCCTTTTCCTTGAGCACACCCTTCTGGTCTTGGACTTCGGTGAGACGCCCCGCGAGCTGCAGATCCTTGCTGCTGAGCATTTCCAATTTGCTCGAAAGGTTTTTTTCGCGCCCGACCACCCGTTTTTCCAGATCCAGGATATCCTTGCGCTGGGAGGAGCTTTCCTTCTCGGAATTTTCGCGGGCGCGCAGCACGGCGTCCTTGGCCTGTACCTTGGCTTCGCGGCGCACGATATCGGCTTCCTTCTGGGCCTTGTCCAGAATGGACTTGCTTTGCTTGCTGGCCGCTATGGCGTTGGTTTTGGTGATGTAGGCATGGAAAAAGAATCCAAGCACAATAAAGGCAATGTTGACGATCAAAGCCTGTCCGGTAAACATTTCTTCCATGGTAAACCTCCTTTTCATGTTGGACCGCGCCCCATGGAAAGCCCGAAGCAATGGTGCTGCAACATCTGGGCGGAAGCGATCCCCTTATTGTTTGAACGCGCAATACTATACTGCGACAGCAGGCTTTGTCTAACGTTCGTTCAAATATTAAGAATTTTCGATTCGGTCGCAATGCACTGCACGGGCTTGTCGTGCGCATCGGTGGGGATTCCGGGCAGAATCTGGAAATCGAAGGCGACGGCTGCTACTTCGCCGGAAAAGCCGTCCAGCAGGCGATCATAGTGGCCGCCGCCGCGTCCAAGACGGTTACCATACGGGTCGAAAGCGACGCCGGGCACGGCAATCAAGTTGATTTTATCCATGGAAACGAGGGAGGGGAAGATCGGCTCGCGGATGCCGTAGTGGCCTATGCGGCAGGGGGTCTCCTCCGCGATTTCGGCCATTTCATAGAGTTTGGTTCCCTCGTTGAAAACAGGAATACACGTGCGCTTGCCGAGTTTCCAGCACGTTGGAAACAGCGTTTCGAGATTCACTTCGCCGCCAATGGCGATGTAGAGCGCGACGGTTTTCGCGGATTGGAAGGCATCCAGTGCCTGGAAGTTTTCCACCACCCGAGCGCTGGCGGGTTCCAGCCATTCGGGTTCCAGCGCCTTGCGTTTGGCGGCCATTTTCCGGCGTATGTCCTGTTTGGATGCCATTCCCTTCGACATTCAGGATTGCCTCTCCCTGTGGTCGTTGCCGTCGTTCCTCCAGCCTCGCTTTGCATCCTTGTTCGGTGTTTTGCGGTTCCGCAGGCCGTTCCAGTGTTCGATGCGCTTGCGGATGGTCTCCTCGTAGCCTTGGTGGGTCGGCTCGTAGTAGACCTTGTCGGTCGGGACATATTCCTGATCGACAAAGTGGCCGTCTCCATTGTGGGCATACTTGTATTCCGCATCGCCTTTATCGGGCTTTGGTCCACTTTGAAGATGCTTGGGAACGGGCAGGGTGCGTCCGTTTTCGACATCGTCGAGTGCGGCGTTTATGGCGAGGTAGGCTGCGTTGCTCTTCGGGGCGCACGCGAGGTAGGTGGTGGCTTGCGAGAGCGTGATGCGGCCTTCGGGCATCCCAATGAACTCGACCGCCTGCATCGCGGATACGGCGAGCGTCAGTCCGCGCGGATCGGCGTTGCCGATGTCTTCCGAGGCGAGGATCACCAGACGACGGGCGATGAAGCGCGGGTCTTCGCCGGCATAGAGCATCTTGGCCAGCCAGTAGACCGCCGCGTTGGGATCGGAGCCGCGCACGCTTTTGATGAAGGCCGAGATGGTGTCGTAGTGCTCGTCTTCGTCGTGGTCGTAGTTCACGGCCTTCTTCTGCACCGACTCTTCAATCTCGTGTTTTGTCAGATGCACCATGCCGCCGTCGTTCGGCGGGGTGGTGAGGGCGGCGATTTCCAGCGCGTTGAGCGCGCGGCGGGCATCGCCTTCGCAAACCGCCGCGAGATGCGCCAGCCCGTCTTCCGATGCGGTGACGAGCCCGTTCAGGCCCGTCGGTGCAGTCAGCGCGCGTTCCAGCACCTTCACGACCGACGGTTCGTCCAGCGGCTGGAGCTGGAAAATCTGCGAGCGCGAGTTGAGCGGGGTATTGATGAAGAAGAAGGGGTTGTGCGTGGTGGCTCCGATGAGGATGATGTCGCCGTTTTCAACATAGGGCAGCAATACGTCCTGCTGGGATTTGTTGAAGCGGTGGATTTCGTCGATAAACAGGATCGTCTCCTGCCCGTTCATCTTTTTCCAATGGACAGCCGCTTTGAGAAGCTCGCGCAGGATTGCGACGTTGGCCAGCACGCCGCTGGTGCGTTCGAAGCGCCGATCAGTGGTTTTGGCAATCACCTCCGCCAGCGTCGTCTTTCCGCAACCGGGCGGGCCATAGAGAATGATGCTGCTGATGCGATCGGCTTCGATGGCGCGCCGCAACAGCTTGTCGACTCCGAGTATGTGGTTCTGCCCAACGATTTCGTCGAGCGCCTGCGGTCGCATTCGCGCCGCAAGCGGGGCGGTGCCCGCGCCGGGCTTTGGTTTCGGTGCTTTGGATTGTCCCTCGAAAAGATCCATGTCCGGGAAGATAGCGGGATTTGGGAAGAAATTGAAGCGCGAATGACTCGTTGCGCATTACGAACAAAAAAAACGAAGTGAGGAGAAGGAGCCCCGCGTTGGCCGACCGTAGACAATCCTCTATCACCGTGTGATAGATGTGGGCGCGAATCAAACCGGTTTCCAGAACCCTCCCTTTTTCAAGGGCATGCAGGCGCCGATCCGAAGCTAAGCTCCCTTTTAGGAATCATTGGGTAAGAGGAAGTCTGTCTATTTCCGCGAACCACGTAGGGCTTTGTTCCTTTTCCTAACTTCAGTTTGGACGCTAGCATTTCGGTCGGTTGCGCACGATAAAAAAATAGGCGTCCGGGGCATTTCTTTAAGTTGGAATTTGCTAATCACCGGGGACTAGGGTAGCTTAAAATAATGGTAGATTTGAAAAAAGTCCTGCTTGAAAAGAATCACTCCGGCGTCCAGTTCATAAAATATTCTTTATGCGGAGGGTTTGCGCTGGGCATCGATATGGCGGTCTGCTTTTTGGTGGCTTGGCTGCTTTTTCCGGCACTGACCCAGGACGATGTGCTGGTGCGTCTGTTCAACATGCAAGTCGATCCGATTGAGGAAAGTGTGCGCGTCGTCAATTTTCGTATTTCAAATGTATGCGCCTTCATGGTTTCCAACCTGGTTGCCTATCTCTTGAACGTGCGGTTTGTTTTCGAGTCCGGCAAGCACAGTCGTTGGAAGGAGATCGGGTTGTTCTATCTGGTATCCGCCGTCAGTGTCGGCATCGGCACGGAAATCGGGGCAACGTTGATCCGCAACTTTGGCCTTTCCTTTAGCTTTTCCTACGTTGCCAAGGCCGTCTCCACTACGCTCATCAACTTTGTTGCCCGCAAGTTTATTATTTTCCGGGGGTAGCGGCGTGGTTTAATCGAGGAGTTCGCAGATGAAGAGACTTTTATATATTTGGATTGCGGTTGGGCTACTGGGCATCTTGGCTCTCCCGGCACATGCTGCGGGGAAAAAGGTGGACGTCTACATTCTCGGGGGGCAATCCAATATGCAGGGCATCGCAAAAATTAAAAACCTTCCTGTTGAGTATGCCAGAACCAACGCCATGCCCCACGCCTTTTTCTGGAACGGAGCCGCATTCGAGCCGTTCGTTCTGGGCAAGACCAAATCCTCCACGCGGGTAGGGGAGTTTGGGCCGGAGCTCGGCTTTGCCTTGGCCATGGCAACGGCGGATCGACCGGTTTATCTCATTAAATATCATGTCAGCGGCCAACCCCTGCACCATGGTTGGAACGGCAACCACTGGATGGGCGGCAATCCCGCTCCCGGACGTCGGAACTTTTATCCCGGCGAGAAGCCCGGCGATGGCAACCAGGGCATTCTCTACGCCAAGATGCGCGAACGGTTCCGTGCCGGCATCGGCGCTCTTGAAGATCAGGTCCACACCCCGGTGGTCAGGGGATTCCTCTGGATGCAGGGGGAGCAGGACAGTAAAAACGAGGTGTCGGCCACGGCCTATGCCACCAGCCTGAAACGACTTCACCGGCGCATCGCCGAGGACTTGAACCTCGAAGAACCCATACCCATGGTTTTTGGGCAGGTGCTCCCCCATGAACCGCCCTTGGCCAAATTTACGCATCGCGACGAAATCCGAAACCAGATGGCGGCGGCAGATGCAGCGTCGGGCCGACCCGAAGCCATTGACCGGGTAAAAATGGTTTCGACCGATGGTTTTGGCATGCTTCCCGACACCGTGCACTACAATGCCGCCGGGCAGCTTCGTCTGGGGCGGGAATTTGCTGCGGCAATAAAACAGCTGCGTGCACAGGAATGACCAGTTGCTGCATCCTTGCCAAAGCGGAGATGCGAGAGTCTCAACCATTTTCTGGGAAAACCCGGTTGATTTTCGGATTTGAAGCCTGTAGCTTCCCGACTCGCTCAACTTCAGGAGAGGTGTCTGAGTGGTTTAAAGAGCACGCTTGGAAAGCGTGTGTGTGCTTAACGGTATACCGAGGGTTCGAATCCCTCCCTCTCCGCCACTTCTTTTTCGGCTCTCCCTAATAAGGCGTGATCAAACGCGGGAAAATCTACCACTTCCGGATCGCAGTTCCAGACGACGGCATCGAGTCGGTCGGAAAAAGCGAAATCACTGTAAAGCGTTCTCCCTATTTTGGAGCAGGGAACAACACTTCAATGGAAGCCATATCTTCGGCTTTGAGGTCTACCCCCGATGCTTCTACATTCGACTCCAACTGTTCGGCAGAGCTTGCTCCAGTAAGCACACAGCTGATCGATTTGTTTTGAAGAACCCATGCAAGAGACAGCTGGGCAATAGTCAGCCCATACTTTTTCGCAATCGCTCCAAGGGAATCAACTCGATCGAGAAGTTCGGTGTTGCCCAGCTCATTGCGCATGAAGGCATTGATGGCCTCGTTTGAACCACGACTTCCCTCGGGTATTCTGCCGCCAGAATATTTTCCCGTTAAGATGCCTTGGGCAAGGGGGCAAAAGTTGGCAATTCCCAGTCCATGATTGTCGGCCATAGGCATAATTTCTTTCTCAATACCACGGGCGATAAGGTTGTAGAGGGGTTGATTCACCACCGGCTTTGCCCAACCATGCCTGTTACATAGATTGATCGCCTCGTCAATCTGGGTTGCACTCCACTCGCTCACCCCCCAGTAGGTCGCGAGCCCCCGTGTGACGAGATCGTTCATTGCGCGAAGGGTTTCTTCAATGGGCGCCTCTTCATCGAAGCGGTGGCAGTAGAGCAGATCCACATAATCCAAATGGAGCCGTTCCAAACTCTTGTGTATCGAGTCGATGATATGTTTTCTGCTCAACCCTTTGTTTGTTTCATGATCCGATATAGGGAAGTAGCATTTCGTCGCCACCACATAGGTTGACCGGTCATATTCAGGAAGGATCTGGCCCAGCAGGGTTTCGGCCGCGCCGTTCTCATATACATCAGCGGTATCGATATAGTTGATCCCCAGTTCGAAGGCTTTCTTGATAATGGCCTTGGCATTCTCAAGTTCAACCTGATTCGCAAAGGTCAGCCACGAGCCATATGCAATTTCACTGACTCTTAATCCGGAGGTTCCGACTCTTCTGTATTTCATGCTGCTTCTCCTGTAGGGACATATATTCGATTGGTGAAAGGGTAGTATTGGGGGCGGTTTGATTAAAGATTAATGGGGCAAAACATTGGGTGGGCTTTCGGTTGGCAGACCCCCCTCATCCATAGCAATCTGTTTTCCACTTGTGGCCCATGGACTCTTGGAGTAAACATCATTGCGGTAGCGGACGGACATGGGATCGGATGGTTGAGTTTTCCCGTCTGCAAAAAAAAAGGAGAACCAGCATGTCTGTAATGAAAGAACTGCAATCGGAAATCACCCGCCTGGCCCGCAAGGAAATCAAGAAGGAGCTGGAGCCCATCAAGAGGGTCAACGCCGCGCAACGAGGTTTGATCGCCAACCTGAGACGGGATGTATCGGAGTTGCAGCGGGAGGTGGCTCGTCTCCAAAAAGCTCCCAAGGTGCAGGCGACCATTGAGGGAGATGCACCGACCGGATTCTGGATTAGCGGTAAAGGTGTGCGTTCGTTGCGCAAGCGTCTAGGGATCACCCAGATGGAACTGGCAGCACTTGCCGATGTCAGTCACCAGTCGATTGTCCGGTGGGAAAAGACCGAAGGGAAAATTCCATTCCGCGACAAGGAAACTCCGACCGTAATGCATCAGATTCGTTCCATGGACAAAAGGACGGCCTGGGAGAAGCTGGGGAAGGAACACAAAGGAAAGTAGAGGCTTTTCGGGCAGCAAAGGGAGGCTTGGCGGGTCTCCTTTTTTTATAGATTCGGCAGGTAGATATTGAGGATTGGCCGCGAAGGAACTTAGCGCGGAAAAGCCGCAACCAAGAATTCCAACCGCGAATAAACGCCAATGAGCGCGAATACGGAAGAGATTTTGTCATCAATCATTTTGTCAAAAACAGCCCCAGCTTAAGTTGCTGTTGAATAGAGGGTTTCAGAAGAAACCTTGCCAGAAAAACAAGAAAATGACGGATGGTAGTGCAAAGGACATAGCGCGGCAAAACCGCAACCAAAACAGAAGGGATTTAGGCGGAATTATTTTGCCACCCAATTATTCTGTTCTTACTTGCCCCGATTTCGGACAGTTTGATTTACAGCCTGCCAATCTACGATGAACTAGATTTTAATGTTGAAACGTGCTGCAAAAACTCCCAGATTACGCCTCCTTTATTCGGGTGTTCCTAAAATTGGAGAGATGTCTGAGTGGTTTAAGGTGCCGGTCTTGAAAACCGGAGAGGCGCAAGCTTCCGGGGGTTCGAATCCCTCTCTCTCCGCCATCTTCTTTTTGGGCTATCTTCGGATAGCCCTTTTTTATTGGTATAATTAGCCGATATGCTTACTTCTCTTGGTTTGCCTTCCTTGCTTAATGTGTGCGCTTTTGGGCGCATCTGTGCGCCGCTGGGGTTTTTGATTGCACCATTTTGCACCGGGTGCTAAATAAAAGCTGTTTCTACACCAAAAATATGGAGGTGAATGATGCCAGCTACAGCGAAGATTCGGGGGTTTGAACGAAAGGATGGTCGACCGAAGCGGTGGGGGATCTCTATTCCTCGCGTAGGGAAATCGGCGAAGCGGGTTTTCTTCCAGACAAAGAGCGAGCGTGACGGGGAGCTGGTGGCTTTGCAGCGTATCGCGTCGACGGAGGGTACGTCGGGCTTGGTGATGAGTTCGGCGGATGCCCGGATGGTTGCAGAGCTACGGGAGATGCTGCCGTCGAATGTTGATCCTCGTGAGGCGGTACGGTTTTATCTAGATCATCATACGCAGCGGTCGGAACGAAGCTTGAAGGATGCGACGCGGGATTATCTGTATATGATGCAGGTGCGGCGATTGAGTCCGGAGTATCGCGCCCATATGGAAACGGAACTTGGGCGGCTGGCGGCCTGTGTTGGCGAGGGTGTTGATATCGGTAGCATATCGGCAACGGACATTGCCAAGTTCTTTGCGGCCCTTCCCCTTGCTCCGCGAACAAAGGAGAACTATCGGGAACATTATGCCCGGTTTTTTGCTTGGTGCATCAAGAGCGGGTTTTGCCTTCACTCCCCCATGGATGCCATGGACTCGATCAAGGTTGCCGAGACCGACCCGAATGTTATGCCGCTGGAGGATGTCCGGGCTTTCTTTGCGGAGTGCATGAAGTCGAATCCAAGGGTGGCGCCGTTCATGGCGCTGGCGTTCTTTGCGGGGTTGCGGTCGAGCCAGATCCCTCGCTTGAAGCTGGGCGACTTTAATTTTGAGGAGCGGGGGATCACGATGCCTGGCGCAACGCATAAGACCCTCAAGCGGTTCTATGTGGAGGGGCATGAGGATAATCTATGGGAGTGGCTTGAGCCGTTGCGCAAAATAAAGGCTTCTTGGCGACCGTTCGCGGACAGCACGTTTCGAGATTGGCGGGAAAAGATCTACCTCCGCGCTGGGATCGAGTATCCGCACAATGGCGCGCGCGATTCGTTCTGTTCGTATCACATCGCCCTGCATAATGATGCCAGCCGCACGGCCACGCTGCTAACGCATCGCGGGGTGAACATGCTTTATGGGCATTATCGGGGCAAGGCGATGAAAAAGGATGCGGTGGCTTATTTCACTGTTGTGCCGGGTGGTTGAGGGGGGCGGTGGATGCTGGGTCGAGGAGGCTGTTTTAGGAGAGAGCAGGATGGTCGGCATGGGAAATGCGTGTAATCTGGGCGATAACTTTGAACTGGAAAAAGCTTCTTTTATAGTGTGGTTTTATTTATACCACTAATAGCGACTGATGCTGTGAACACTAAACGGAGAGAAATGGAGGCATACAATGGCTACTCAATTCGGCGACCTAGTTAAGGGGCTGAGGATCGGGTTAAAAAAAACACTCCGCACGTTCTGCTCGGATATGGGGTTTGATCCAAGCAACTGGAGTAAGGTGGAGCGCGGTATCAATGCCGCACCAAAGGAAGAGGTATTAAAGAGGGTTGCGGAGTATTTCAAATTAAAAGAAGAAGCTCTTGTTGGCTTTATGGATTTTGCGGCGGTTTCGCGCGGTGAGATTCCTACGGACATTCTAACGGACGAGGCGGTTATGAAAAAGATGCCTTTGTTTTTCCGGAATGTACGCAACGAGCAAACAATGACCGGTGATCAGGTAGGTGAAATGATGAAGGGTATACGGGAGCTGAACATACCGGATCCAGATGAAGGTTAATATTCCCTACATGACTTGCGATGAAATCTCTGACTGGGTAAAATCAGTCAGAGATTTTGATGATGGGGATCCGTCGTTGTTCCGGCCCCCCGTCGATATCGTTGAAATTGTTGAGATTGTCTACAGCCTAGATATTGTCCCGGTTCCCGACCTATTGAAAAAACACAAATGTGATGCGATTCTAATGTGCGACTTCACCGGATTCTATATGGATAAGGAAGAATATGATTCGCTAGACAGTCGAGAGAAGAAAAACAACCGCCGGTTGCGGATGTCCATGGCGCATGAGTTGGGGCACCTAATTCTACACAAAGATAGCGTTGAGCCATACATAGAGACTTTAACCACGGTTGAGCAGTACGAGGAAATGGCACTGGATCATCTGCTGAGTTCCGGTCGGGCGGAATGGCAGGCGTGGGAGTTTGCGGGTCGTTTGATGGTCCCTGAGGATGATCTAAAGAAAATATACCACGAGCTGTATGATCGCACGATAAAGGGGCACGATTTAACGAATCCGGTGGATAACGAGCACACTCGCAATGAACTTTGCCGGAAGATTGGGTATCGGTTTGATGTGAACCAGGGTGTTATTTCAAAGCGGTTGGATATTCACGGCCTATGGCCGATTGAGTAATCCCCAGCTCTGCAGTATTTCAAAAGCCCGCCATGTGCGGGCTTTTTTATTGCCCGCCCATCTGGCGGTCTTCAAGCGGCACGGTGCTTGGTGCGGGAAAAACCTTGCACACCCTTACACATGGGTGGCCGCAATGGCCGCCCTTATTTCTTTCGGGGTGCCGGATAAGCGGGGCTGCGCCGATATTCGAGCTCGGCATCGCTGCGGGCGATCTGCTCTACGTTTTTTCTGGACTAAGATGGTCGGGATCGCGACGGCGTCCAAGGGGTCAGTCCTTTGATATTTGTGAGCAACAAAACGAGAGGTAAAGGAGAGAAGCATGAAAATGCAAGATACGGAACTTGAGCAAGCCATTAATGAGGCCATAGCGAAAGGCCCAATCCCACATGAGATACACTGGTCGAAGATGTCCACCTACTTCCTCAAGCACGTGGTCGACTTTTTTGAGGGAGAAGGGAAAGGCGAGTTGCAGCATGCAGACTCAAGAGAGGCCTATGCCAACGCGAAAGCCGCTCTTCAAGAACGGCGAAAGTAGCGTAAAAAACTGCAACCAGCGGGGTAGGGGATTGCTCCATCCAATAAAATCAGGCTGTCGGTCGCGACCCTCTCTCTCCGCCATCCTTTGCTCGTAGCGAGCGAGAATGAAGGATGTCGCGTCCGTAGTCCTTTGCGAAGCAATAGGCGGAGGCGAACTTTGAATGCTATCCGGGGTTTCCGGCGGATCGGGCATGTGTCTGGTTCGCCGGTTTGCGTTCACCCGGTTCGGTCGATATTCATGGAGCCGTTTTCTGTCCGCCGCCGTGCTTCTTTTCATAAATCTATTTGGCAACAACGTTGTCGACGAGGTAGCATCCGCCTAGGTGAGAGTCCATGCAAACGAGGGCGCGAGTGTGTTGGGAACCGGGACGGTTCCGCTTCTGTCCGGGTTTGTGTTGTTGTTCGGGGGAGGGTGTGATGGGAAAGGCTAAAAACATAGGGCTAAAACCGATCCAGAAACTGGTCAAGGGAATGCCCGGCGCGGTAGTGCTGAGTATCCTGATCCACGCCGGACTCTTTGCGCTGGCCGGTTTTTTGATCGTCATCACGATCGTTCCGCCGAAGTCCCCGCCGCCGCCATTTGTCGGGGTTAAGCCGCTCCCCGAGATGGAGTTGCCGCCACCCAGGCCGCCGGTGAGGGTGAACACACAATCCACGCCCGAGACTCCCGCATTGATTACCGCTGAAGTCGATGATCCCGAACTGCACAAAATCCAGGCTCTGGATCGTCCACCCGGCCGCATGGAAACGAATCTTGAGAACGGCCCCGGGGGCGATATCACCAATATGCTGTCCGGTCTTGAGCCTGGCCATATTGGTCCGCCGGAGTCTGGGCGCATCGGCAATGATCTGGAGGGAACCTATTACGATATCAAGCGAAACCGGGCGGGCGGCTATAATGGCGAGGGGCAGGACACCTTCAGGGATACCATAAGAAAGTTTCTGAAAAGCGGATGGAATACCTCAACGTTGTCTCGTTTCTACCGGGCTCCCGAGAAACGCTATCCCACGTATATCATGGTTCCAACCATGAGCTCCTCCGTCGCTCCGGTTTCGTTTGGCGAGGATCCGGGTTCCGGTTTTTCTGGATGGTCCACTGCAATGGCCAGATTGTGTATCCGGAGGATATCACGTTCCGCTTCTGGGGGGTGGGCGATGAGATTCTGGCGGTTCGGGTCGGCAAGGAGGTTGTGTTCGCCGACATTTGGGAAGGGGATCGGGACAAGTATGGAAATTTCTGGCGGGGTAACGATCCGCAGCGGAAAACGTACCGCTTGGGGCACAACACCACGATGGAGGTCGGCGATTGGGTCTCGCTCGAGGCGGGTGTTCCGCGCGATATCGAGATTCTGATGGGCGATAACGGCGGGTTGGCCGCCCTTATGCTCCTCGTCGAGGTCAAGGGGGTTGAGTATGAGCGCAATCGCCAAGGCGGGCCGATTCTTCCGATCTTCAAGATGTCCGAGCTTTCGCACGACCAGCTCGATCTTATCTATCAGGATCTGTCGCCGGACGAGGCCTGCCTGACCAATGGGCCGGTGTTCAAGGATTATTGATTCTCGCCGCTTCTCGGAGGAAATGCTTCATTCCTGGGAAATCCCTTGAGCAAAACCGCCGCTCCATGCACACTGCGCGGCGGTTTTTATTTTGGAACGAACGGGGTTTTTGAATGTATAGAACGGTAGATGATGTCGATTGGAAGAACTGGGATCCGGTGGAGCGCGCGACGCTGATGTTTGTGATCCGCGATGGCCGGATATTGTTGATCCATAAGAAGCGCGGCTTCGGCAAGGGCAAGATCAACGGCCCCGGCGGCAAGATCGAACCCGGCGAAACCCCGCGCGAATGCGCCATCCGCGAAACGCAGGAGGAGCTGTGCATCACCCCGACCGGGGTGGCGGATGCCGGGCTGCTTCACTTCCAGTTTATCGACGGCTATTCCATATTCGGCCACGTGTTCACCGCCACCGGTTTCGAGGGCACGCCCGCCGAAACCGACGAGGCGATCCCGCTCTGGTGCTCCATCGACGAGCTGCCGTTTGACCGCATGTGGGAGGACGACCACACCTGGTTCCCGCACATGCTCGAAGGCCGGCGTTTTTCCGGTCGCTACATCTTCGGCGGCGACCGCATGCTCGATGCCGTCATTGACTTGGATTAGCCTCCGCAGGCGAGGTGTTTAACCGCTAATCTGCACTAATCGACACTAATTTTTTCCGCACATTTGGATTAGTGAGAATCAGTGGTTTTAAACTCTGTCGCTTTAGTTGCGGTGGAGGGGTTTCCCATGCGGTGCCGGGAGTGTCTTCCTTTGTGTTTGCTCAACTTTCCTAAAAAAACCACAGGAAACCAGTTGACCGGCGTGGTTCAAAGTGGCATAACTTCCCACCAAAGGGAGCAATGTGGAGCGAATATGATGGATTTAGTTCAGAATATGCAGGCGATGTTTGTGGGTTCGTTCACGCATGCGTTGGATGCCAAGCACCGCATTATCTTTCCGTCCAGCTGGCGGAATCTGGCGGGTGAGACGAATCGTTTATTCGCCTTTCCGCATCCGGACGACAAGTGCCTATACCTTTATACAGAGGCGGAAATGGCACGCCGTTTGAGTCGGCTTCGGTCGGGCGGATCGCTCGACAAACTGGACCAGCAAGCGATTCGTTCCTTCACTGCGGGCGCGGAGATGCTGGTCTGGGATGCGCAGGGACGCATCCGCATTGGCGAAAACCTTCTGGCGCATGCCGAGGTGAAGGAGCAGGTGGTTTTGGTGGGGACGCTCTCGCGCATCGAGTTGTGGAGCGTCGAGAATTTTGATTTGGCGCTGCCGCAGGATTCTCCTGCGGTGGAGGAGGTTTTCTACGGCGGATACTAGGGATTTAGGCGATCGGAAACAAAGAAGATGGAGCGGTAAAATGAGTATGTTGGACGTGGCGAGATGCCTGCACTATTCAAAGTCGATTAACCACCCGCGTTCGGAGGAGCGTTTTATGAATCTTTCGATGGTGAACTCGGGGCGGCTCTTCTCTTGTTTGCAGGCGGATCGGTTCCGGCGGGATATTTCGGGTGCGTACAGTCGGGAACAGGTGGCCGAAGAGCGGCAATCCCCGTTTTGGAGAGGGAAGTAGTGCATATACCGGTCATGCTCGATGAATGCCTTGAGGGGTTGCTGACGGATCCTTCCGGGATCTACGTGGATGGCACGTTGGGCAACGCCGGGCACGCGGCGGCGATTTTGGAGCGGCTGGAAGACGGGGGTATGTTGATTGGCTTTGATCGCGACGTGGATGCGATTGAAAGGGTGAAGGACAAACTCAAGGCGGGAGCGGGGAAGCGAGTGGAATTGGTTCACGACAACTATGCGAACATGGCGGCGCAACTCGACCGGCTGGGTATCGGCAAGGTGCATGGCATCCTGCTCGACCTAGGCGTGAGTTCCTTCCAGCTTGATATCGCCGAGCGCGGCTTCAGTTTCCAGAACGACGGGCCGATCGATATGCGCATGGACCAGTCGAGCGGGCAAACCGCTGCCGACCTGGTGAATACGGCCAGCGAACAGGAACTTGCCGACCTGATTTTCCGCTACGGCGAAGAGCGCGATTCCCGCCGGATCGCCCGCGCCATCGTGGCGGCGCGCGACAAGGTGCGGATCGAAACCACCGCGCAATTGGCGGGAATCGTCGAGCGCGCCAAGGGCGGGCGGAAGGGCAAGAAGATCCATCCCGCCACGAAAACGTTCCAGGCGTTGCGCATGGCGGTGAACGAGGAGCTGGCCAGCATCGAGCAGGTGCTGGAGCAAATGGTCGACCGCGTGGTGGATGGTGGGCGGATCGTGGTTTTGACGTTCCACAGCTTGGAGGACCGGCTGGTGAAGCATTTCTTCAATCGCCACGTGCCGCGCGAGGAGTCGCTGCAGCAGGGCGGGGTGCGGAGGGTCTACGAAGAGCCGCCGGTGAAATGGATTTGGAAAAAGCCGCTGACGGCAAATGAAGAGGAGAAAACCATTAATCCGCGTTCGCGCTCGGCAAAGCTGCGCGTGGTGGAAGTGGGGGTGTAGGCATGGCAACGAAACGCAAAAAGAAAAAGACGAAAAAGAACCAGGTGCAGGTGCCGTTCCCGGTGTTGCTGGCGAACGTGCTGGTGCTGGTTGCCGTGCTGGGTCTCAGCTACATGTGGCTCTGTTCCCGTTGCGACGCCCTCGGCAAGGAGATCAGGAGCAAGGAAAAGGAATTTTCCAAAGTGCAGAAGCGCTTGGTGAACGAACAGGATAGCTGGTCCAACATCACATCGCCGCGCAACCTTGAGCAGGCCATCAAGAAGTATAGGCTCGACATGGTTATGCCGCGCGAGGCGCAGATTGTCCGGGTAAGCTATCAACGCAATGCGGGAAGTGATTCCCTGACCTTCAATAACAAATAGGGACTCCGCATGGGGTATTAGTGGCGAAACATGGCAGAGGTGCGGTACAAAGGAAGGATTGCGCTGCTTGCAGCGACAATCCTGATTGTTTTTACGGGCATCGGCGTCCGTCTGGCTCTGCTGCACCTCAAGCCTGCGGCGTGGGTGTGCGAGCCGATCGAGGAGGGGCGGGTGCTCACATGGAAGCCCATGGGAAGCCGTGGCCGAATCGTCGACCGCAACGGCGAAATTCTCGCCATGGACCTCGCCGCCTACCATGTTTGCGCCGACCCTTCGTATATCGACGAGCACGGCGATCTCGCCACGGTCTGCAAATATCTCGCGCAGGAATTCCGACTATCCGAAAGCGAGCTGAAGAGGAAGCTATCGGATACGTCGCGCCAGTATATCCGGTTGAAAAAATATGTGCCCGGCCACCAGCTCAAGCGGTTCCAGCGCCGGTTCAATGGGGTGGTGTATACGCCAAGGGAATGGGTCGGCGGGGTTGAAACCAACATCTACCTGCGCGGCGTGATGCTCGAAGAGGCACCCATACGCAACTATCCCAAGGGCGCGCTCATGGCGCACGTGGTCGGCTTTGCGAACCGCGAGGGCATCGGTGGTGCCGGTGTCGAGCAGCGCATGGATGAATTCCTGCGCGGAAAGGAGGGCCTGCGCGTGAGCAAGAAGGATGGCCGACGCCGCGAAATCTATAGCGCCCGCAAGATCGATATCGAGCCGGAAGACGGTGCAACCGTGACGCTTACCCTCGACCAGCAGCTCCAGTATGTTGTCGAGAACACCATCGAAAAAATGCGCGACGAGTTCAACGCCAAGGCCACCTGGGCCATCGTCCAGAACGTGCGCACCGGAGAGATTTTGGCCATGGCGTCCAGCCCGACCTATGACCTCAACCGATATGGCAAGGCGCCTTCCGAATGGCGGCGCAACCGTGCGATCAGCTTCAACTTTGAGCCGGGCTCCACCATGAAGGCCGGCGTCATCGCCGCCGCGCTCGACCACGGCATCGTCAAGGAAACCGACATGATCGACTGCGAGAAGGGCTATTGGGTCTATGGCGGCAAGGCGCTTCGCGACAGCCATGGCGAGGGCGTTATTTCGGTGGCGGACGTCATCAAGGTTTCGAGCAACATCGGCACGGCCAAGATCGCGCTGATGATGGGCAACCAGCTGCTCTACGATAGCCTGAAAGCCTTCCATTTCGGCGAGCGCCTGGGCGTGGGTATTCCCGGCGAAGAGGCCGGTATTTTCTATTCGCCGAAGACCTGGTCGAAGATCAGTATCACGCGGATCGGCATGGGGCACGAAATCGGAGTGACCGCCCTGCAGGTGCTTTCGACGATGAATGCGATTGCCTACAATGGTGTGCAGATGAAACCGATGATCATTAAAAAGGTGACCACCTCCGACGGCACCGTGCTGCAGGAATTCAAGCCCGAAGAACTGGGTCGGCCCCTCAGCCCCGACGCCGCGCGCCGCATGCGCAAGCTGCTCGCGCGCGTTACCGAAGAGGGCGGAACGGGAACCAAGGCGCGGGTCGAGGGCTACAGTGTCGGGGGAAAGACCGGCACTGCGCAGAAGATTCGTCCACTCGCCGAGGGAGGTGGCTACTACAGCAAGAATTTTATTTCGTCCTTCGTCGGATTCCTGCCGGTGAAGAATCCCGAGATTGGCATCATTGTGGTGGCGGACGATCCGGGCGAATACACCGAGTCGGGGCGGAAGATCAAATACTACGGCGGCACCGTTTGCGGCCCTGCATTCAAGGAAATTGCCGAATTCGCCGTCCGCTATCTGCGCATCTCCCCCGATGTCAACCGGGTCTATGTTGCGAGGCCGGATCAATGATGCTCGATAAGCTATCCGAATCCATTGAAACGCTGGGGATCAAAGGGGCCGGCGAGGTTGAAATCGAAGGCATTGCCTACGACTCCCGGCGGGTCAAGCCCGGTTGGCTGTTTGTTGCGGTGCAGGGTCACGAGACGGATGGTTCCGGATATATCGCGGACGCGCTTTCCAATGGCGCGGTGGCGGTGGTTTCCGAAAACGCCCTCGATCTGGGTTCGGCGGTTGCGCACATCCAGGTGCCGGACGCCCGTCGCGCGCTGGCGGAGATCGCCAATGTGTTCCACGGCGACCTCTCTCGCGAAATGAAGATTGTCGGGGTAACCGGAACCAACGGGAAAACCACTACCGCCTACATGATCCGCAGCCTGCTGCGCGACGGCGGCTTTATGCCGGGGTTGCTCGGCACGGTGGCGTACGAGATCGGCGCACAGTCGATTCCCGCATTGCGCACCACGCCGGAGGCTCCCGACATTCATGCCCTCTTCCGAAAAATGAAAGAGGCGGGTTGCGACAGCGCCGTGATGGAGGTTTCCTCCCATGCCATCGCCTTGCAGCGCATCCATGGAATCGACTTCGCCATCCGTGTTTTCACCAACCTCACGCAAGACCACCTCGACTACCATGGGGACATGGAGACCTACTTCGAGGTCAAGTCGAGACTGTTCCGTGCCGGGAAAAAAGGGGACGGCCATTCAGTCGTCATCAACACCGACGATCCATGGGGACGCAAGCTGATCGAGGAGGGCCGGGCCGAGGCGAATGTGGTGAGCTATGGCTTCGACGAACAGGCCATGGTGCGCGCCACCGATGCAAAGGTTGCCGCGAATGGAACCCGCTTCCATGTGCATACTCCGTGGGGCGAGGAGAAGATCCATCTGCAATTGCTGGGCCGGTTCAATATCCACAATGCGCTGGCGGCGCTGGCAACGGGGGGGCAACTCGGCATTGCGCTGGATGTCATGGCGCAGTCGCTGTCGAAGATCGCGAGCGTGCCCGGCCGGATTGAACCGATTCCAAACCGCAAGCGCAAGAAGGTGTTTGTCGACTATGCCCACACCGACGACGCACTGCGCAACGTGTTGTCCACCCTGCGCGAAATCTGCAAGGGGAAACTGATCGTCGTGTTTGGTTGCGGCGGAAACCGCGATCGCGGGAAACGCAAGCTGATGGGGCAGGCCGCCGCCGCGCTGGCCGATTTCAGCATCATCACCTCCGACAACCCGCGCAAGGAGGATCCCGCTGCGATTGTCGGCGACATCATGGAAGGCTTTTCCGGGCAGGAATCGTTCGAAGTCGTGCTCGATCGTCGTGCCGCGATCGAGGCGGGGATTCAAAGGATGGGCCGCAAGGACATCCTGCTGGTGGCCGGCAAGGGGCACGAAACCTATCAAATTTTAAAAGAAACCATTATTCCGTTCGACGACCGGGAAACGGTCAGGGAGATTTTAGGTTGATGCCGGTGTTTCGTCCAGACGAGGTGTCGCGGTGGGTTTCCAGCCCATGGAAGAACGGCATGCCCGAAGAGCCCATCACGGGGGTCTCGAAAGACACCCGCACGTTGACGCCGGGCGACCTATACATTGCCCTTCGTGGCGAGAATTTCGATGGCCACGACTTTGTTGCCGCCGCATTTTCCAAGGGTGCCGCCGGTGCGCTGGTGGATGACGGTTTCCAGGGTCTGGAAGGGCCGCTTTTGCAGGTGCCGGATACACTGGCGGGCCTGCACGATCTTGCCCGCGGATACCGCAGGAAATGGCTCGGCACCACGGTGGTGGGCATCACGGGTAGCGTCGGCAAGACCACGGTAAAGGAAATGTGCGCCGATGTGCTTTCCATGCAGGGAACCACGCACCGCACCGCTGGAAACTACAACAACCATATCGGCCTTCCGCTCACCATGCTCGCCATGCCGGAGACGGCAAAATACGGTGTGTTCGAGATCGGGATGAACCACCCCGGCGAAATCGAGACGTTGACGGAAATGCTCGAACCCACCATTGGCATTATGACGGATATTGGTAGTGCCCATCAGGAAAGCTTTGATTCACTAGAGGAAATTGCCTTGGAAAAAGCACGGTTGCTTGAACAGATTCCAGCCTCGGGGAGCGTGATTCTCGACCGCGATAGCGAATGGTTCCCCTTGATGAAAAACCACACCTGCGCAGGTGTGTTGACAATTTCCTTGGGAGGAGTTGCAGATTATTCCGGACAAAAAACGGGATCTTCCGCGATGCGGGTCAATGGCTTTGATTATACGCTGCCGCTGCCCGGCGAACACACCATGCGCAATGCGCTCCGGGCCATCGCGCTGGGTCTCGGGCAGGGGATGGAACCTGCGGCAGTGGCGGAAGGCCTGCGGAAGTTCAAGCTTCCGCCGATGCGCTGGGAAACGTCGGAGGTGCGCGGCATCCGGTTCATCAACGATGCCTACAACGCGAATCCGCTTTCGATGCGCGCGAACCTCCAGACGTTCAACGACCTGGCCGGAACAGGGCAAAAGTGGGCGGTGCTCGGCGGCATGTTGGAGCTGGGCGACACCGCCGAACAGGAGCATGCCGAGCTGGGCCGCTTTATCGATGGGCTTCAACTTGACGGAGTGATTGCGGTAGGCGAAGTTGGCCAGCTAATCGGTTGCAAAGGGGCACGACAATTTTACCAAACCATGGAAGCCGGCGAAGCCGCGCAGATTTTGAAGGACAACCTAAATCCCGGCGACCGCGTGCTGCTGAAAGCGTCGCGCGGCGAACGGCTCGAGCAGGTGTTGGAATATTTTAAGGAGATCTAGGGAATGCTATATTATTTAATCGAACTCGAAGGCCTGTTTTCACCGCTGCGGCTGTTTCAATACATTTCGTTCCGCACGCTCGGCGCGGCGGCGACCGCGTTCATTATCGCCCTGCTGATGGCACCGGGATTGATCCGGCGGCTGCGGGCCATCAACTTCAACGAACGGGTCGAGGACGGGCGCGTGGCCAAGCTGGCGAAAGGGCACAAGGTCGGCACCCCGACCATGGGCGGATTAATGATCATCATCTCCGCCGCGGTTGCGACGTTGCTGTGGGCCATCCCCACAAACATGTACATTCTGCTGACGCTCGGCACCTTTTGCCTGATGGGTGTCATTGGTTTCGCGGACGACTACCTGAAGATCAAGCGCAAGAATGGATTGAGCGTGAAGATGAAGTTTGCCGCGCAGCTCATCTGGGCGGCGATCGTGTTTGCCGTGCTGTGGGCGATCCCCGACATGCAGGAACGCGCCCGCGACCTGATGGTGCCCTTCTTCAAAAACCCGATCCTCGATATGGGGTTGATTGGCGGATTCATCTTCATGGTCGTCGTGCTCGTCGGTGCGTCGAACGCGGTCAACCTCACCGACGGTCTAGACGGACTGGCCATTGGCTGCTCCAACTCGGCGGCGGTGGCTTATCTGTTCCTGACGTACGTAGCCGGCCACTACAACTTTGCCGAATACCTCCAGGTACCGTTCATTCTCGGCACCGGCGAACTGACGGTTTTCTGCGGAGCACTACTCGGCGCGGGCCTCGGCTTCCTGTGGTACAACTGCCATCCCGCCAAGATTTTCATGGGCGACACCGGCAGCCTCGCGATCGGCGGCGCCATTGCCATGCTCGCCATTCTCATCAAGCAGGAACTGCTGCTGATTATCGTCGGCGGGGTTTTCGTGATCGAAGCGGCCAGCGTGGTGATCCAGAGCTCCTATTTCAAATATACTAAAAAGCGTTTTGGCGAAGGGCGCCGGGTTTTCAAATGCGCACCGCTGCACCACCATTTTGAATTTATCGAAAAGGAACGCGCGATGGATGAAAACCGCCCGCCGGAACTGGTCGAAACCGTCATCGTCACCCGCTTCTGGATTCTATCCATCATCTTCGCCCTGATTGGCATCGCCACTCTCAAGATTCGTTGACCTTGAATGTAGACGCGCGCTTCCAGCCGCGTTGCGATGGATCGGAAGATTTTGATTAGCCGCGAAGGGACGTGATACACAGTGGAAACCAAAATAGGAGAGATTTAGGCAGAATGATTTTATGGCAGAATAATTTGCTCAACACCGCCCACGCGGGCGATGCAGTTTCGCCAATGGGTGATTCGGGTGCCGTGGGAGCTTGCGATCAAGAGGTTTCTTGAGAGGATGGAGATAGGAATCCTCCTTCATGAATTTCGCAAGATACCTCCGGTTACGTTATTGTGGAGCCTCGTTTCTTATATAGTATACTATATATTTTACCCCATAAAGGGGTGTTTTTGGGTCATTTTATATCATATATGATATAAGAATTTCTGTGTCGGTTGGTGAGGTCTCGGGGTCTTCGGCAGTATGCAAAGAAGAGAATATGGAAAAGTATCGTACAGCTTTGATATTGGGATATGGCCGTAGCGGGCAGGCCGCCGAGCGGCTATTGCACGCGGAGGGCACTATGGTTTCGGTCCTGGCGGAGGAGGGCGCCGGGCTTCCTGAGCTGGTCCAAGTGTTGGAAAAAACGCCGTTCGATATCTGTGTCGTTAGCCCTGGGTTTGCGCTTTCCCATCCGTGGATCTGTGCCGTGCGCAAGGCGGGCGTCCCGTTGCTGTCCGAGCTGGAGCTGGGCTGGTCGCGCCACCGGGGAAAGACCGTCGCGGTGACGGGGTCGAACGGAAAAAGCACGGCGGTGAAGTGGATTTTCGAAATGCTTCAACGTGCGGGATCGACGGCGGCGATTGGCGGAAACTATGGCATCCCTGCCAGCGAAACGGTGCTGGAGAATCCCGGTTTGGATTGGTTGGTGCTGGAGGTTAGCTCGTTCCAGCTCGAAACGGTCCGGGACTTCCATGCCGAAGTCGCGGTTTTGCTGAATGTCCTGCCGAACCATCTCAATCGCCACGAAACCATGGAAATTTATCGGTGCACCAAGGCACGTATCTTCGGTTCCTCCCCCCTCTCCAGAGATGCGTGCCTGGTTCCCGTCGACCTCCTTCCGAAGCTGAAGGAAGATATGGGCGGCAAGGAACGGAATTGGGTCACCTTTGGTTCCTCGCCGAAGGCCGACTATTTCTACCAAGGCGGACGGGTTTTCCACGAATCGGAAGCCGTCATGGATCTATCCGGAACGCTGTTCGAGAGTCCGGTTATGGGCGGGTGCACCGGCGCGTCTGTCGCGGCCGTGGCCCAGGCCTGCGGGGTGCCGTATGCGACTGCCG
The DNA here is from genome assembly GCA_965372395.1 of uncultured bacterium. GTDB lineage: Bacteria > Verrucomicrobiota > Kiritimatiellia > Kiritimatiellales > Pontiellaceae > Pontiella. Next base: position 41,817 of record CBDVCB010000002.1, on the reverse strand, counting down.
CCGAGGCGGCCCGCCGCTTCGAACCGCTGCCGCACCGGCTCCAGCGAGTGGGCGAAATTAGGGGCGTGGCCTATGTCAACGACTCCAAGGCCACCAACTTGGCCGCCTTGGCCGTTGGGCTGGAGGCTTGCGGTAAAAACATCCATTTGATCGCCGGGGGGGTGCCGAAGGAGTCGGACTACACTTTTATCAAAGAAATACTGGCGGAACGGGTAAGGAGCATATACCTTGTGGGTCAAGTATCCAGAGCGATGTACCAAGCTTGGAACGGGGTTTGTTCGTGCGTGGAATGCGGGACGTTGGAAACAGCGTTCAACACCGCCCAAAACGCCGCCAAACCGGGGGAAACCGTACTGCTTTCCCCGGGGTGCGCCAGCTTCGATCAGTTTCGCAGTTTCGAGGAACGCGGAGAGCGCTTTATGGCGCTGTTCCATGAATCGGTGCAGAGCGGGGGTGATACGGGATGAAAAGCCAGTCGTTGACGGATAGAGCGCAGTTGAAAAGGAGTTTGATTATGAAGGTCGGATCAGCAGTTTTAGGGTTGCACGTTGTTGCGGTAGTTGCGTTTGCCCTGACGCAAGGTTGTGTCACCACAGAGACCCAAGGCAGTGGACGCGGAGCGGGTGCCATTCATAGGGGGCCCTGGAAACACCAGCACCCAGGCAAGGCGTCCAGCACCCAGATGGCTGCAACGGATTCCTTCACGACGGGTTCCGGGGCTGCTACGGATTCCAACTACGATCCGGTCATTATCCAGAGCGCCGCCTCCGGCACGCCAACAGCGTATGTTCCTCCCGTGGCCCCGTCGGCGAACACCGAAGTCTACATTGTCCAGAAAGGCGATATCCTCGGGCGGCTGGCGGTTAGGTTCAACACCACCACCAAAACCCTCATTTCGATGAACAACCTTTCGAATCCCGACGTGCTGTATGTTGGGCAGGAACTTCGCGTTCCGGCCGGCAGTCTTTCTTCCGGCGGTTCCAGCAGCACCCCGAAAAGCTACTCTTCCGTAAAGAAGGGCGGCGAGTACACGATCCAAAAGGGCGATACCCTCTCCGGTATCGCCGTGGCGGCCGGGGTGAGCATCGGCGACCTGCGTTCGCTCAACAACATCACGGACGATCAGATCTTCGCGGGTAAAACGCTCGATATTCCAAGCGGCGGCAAGGTTCCCGCCAATACGCAAAAAACCAAGCCGAAGAAAACCGAGACCGCTCCGGTGGCACCGGCTCCCGATGCGGTTGAACCCGCACCGGCTCCATTGGCGCCAGCTCCGGTTGATACCGGCAATAGCATGGATCTGAGAGCGGTGATCGACCATGTGGTCTATCCGGGCGAAACCCTTGCCGACATTGCCCGCCAGTATGGCGTGAGCAAGAGCGAGATCATGCGTCTGAACAATATTTCCGACGAATCCACGATCAAGGAAAACCAGCGCCTGCGTATTCCGATCTCCGAATAAATGGGACCCGGGTATCGATGCGAAAGACCATATCGCTGTTTATTGCCATCGTATTGATACTCGTCACGCTCGGCGTTCTGATCCTCGCCAGCGCTAGTTCGGCCAAATACGACGATGCCGAATATTTCGTGAAGCGCCAGCTGATATGGCTGGTGCTTTCTTTTTGCGCCGCCGCTGTGGCCGCCCGTTTCGACTACCGCCTCTATAAAAAACTAGCCATTCCGATGGCGGCGGTTTCCGTTTTGTTGCTGATTCTCGTGCGAATCCCCGGCATTGGACACGAGAGCCACGGCAGTTGGCGCTGGCTACACATCGGGCCGCTCACGGTCCAGCCCTCGGAAATTTCCAAAGTCGCGATCATCATGCTCTTTGCATGGTGGTTGGCGCGCAACCAGCGGCGGATCGATGAGCTTAAACGCGGCATACTCATACCCTTCGGCATGCTCGCCTGTTTTGCGCTGCCGCTTATCGTCGAGCCGGACTTTGGCACCACCATGCTGGTTTCCTCGGTGGCGGTCTTCATGATGTTTCTCGGCGGGGTCTCCGTTGCTCCACTGCTGGCGACCGGGCTATGCGGGATGCTCGGCGTCGTCTTCCTTATTTTCCAGAACCCCGAGCGTATGGCACGCATCCTCGCCTTCCTCGACCCGCAAAAATATGAGCAGGACAAGGCGTGGCAATTGATCAACTCGCTGCGCGCGTTCGCCGCCGGAAGCCAGGACTCTTGGTGGCATGGGGTCGGATTCGGAAACAGCATGCAGAAAATGAACTATCTGCCCGAGGCGCACACTGACTTTATTTTTCCCATCATTGGCGAAGAGCTTGGGCTGGTCGCGGCGCTGGTCGTTGTGACGATGTATCTGGCGCTATTTATTCTGGGTGCGAAAATCGCGCTCAACGCGCGCGACGACTTTGGCCGCTTCCTCGCCTTTGGCATCACACTCATGATCACCATGCAGGCGCTAATCAACTTTGCGGTGGTCACGGGCTGCGTGCCCACGAAGGGGTTGGCGCTTCCATTCATCAGCTATGGCGGATCGAGCCTTGTTGTCTCCGGCGTGATGGTCGGCATTTTGGTGAACGTGGCACACCTCGGGATGCATGCGCCCACCGCCGCATCGCGCAACCCGTTTAAGGACCGTGCACGAAAGGTTTAGATTATGATAAACGAATACGAGCTGCTCGATAGCGGCAACGGCAAAAAACTCGAACGCTTTGGCGATGTGGTGTTGGATCGCCCTTGCGCCCAGGCAGTGTGGATGCCGCAACGGCCCGACCTTTGGGAAGCGGCCACCGCCCGCTTCGACCGTGTCGGCGGTCATAACTGGGAAGGGCGCGGGAAACTTCCCAAGGCGTGGAACGTCGAAATCGGCGGCGTTGCAATGAAGCTCTCGGCGACGGATTTCGGCCATCTCGGCGTGTTTCCCGAAACCCGCGAGCTATGGGAATGGATCCGCTCGACGCTGAAAACCGAAACGGAAAAAAAAGGCCGGGAACCGAGGTTCCTGAACCTCTTCGCCTACTCCGGCGGGGCAACGCTCGCCGCCGCGCAGTCCGGTGCGCACTGCTGCCACCTCGATGCCTCCAAGGGCATGGTCGACTGGGCGCGCGAAAACGCCAAGCTCAACAACCTGCAGGATGCCCCGATCCGCTGGATCGTCGACGACGTGATCAAGTTCCTGCGCCGCGAAGTGAAGCGCGGCAACCAATACGATGCCGTCCTGCTCGATCCGCCCTCCTTCGGGCGTGGCAAGAAAGGCGAACTCTACAAGATCGAAGAGAGCCTCATGACCACGCTCGACCTCGTTCATCAGGTTTTGACCGACGATCCCTGCTTCGTCCTGCTCACCTCCCACACCCCCGGCTTCTCGCCCATCGTATTGAGCAACCTCCTGCGGCAATACAACGAGGGGGGCGCGGTCGAATGCGGCGAAATGCTGTTGACCGGCCCGTCGGACGTCAACGACCTGCCCAATGGAAACTGGGCCCGCTGGATCAATTGGTGATGGGAACCAATCCATACAACGCTGCCGAGCTGGCTCCGCTGATCCTTCATGTGGACAACCATTTGCTGGCGGTCAATAAACCGGCGGGGTTGCTGACGCAGGACAGCGGCACCGGTTTGCGGAACATGGAGGACTGGGCGCGCGAATGGGTGCGGGTCGACAAGAACAAGGAAGGCAACGTCTTCCTCAATGCGGTGCACCGGATCGACAAGGCCGTCAGCGGCATCGTCCTCTTTGCCCGCACCAGCAAGGCGCTTACCCGCCTCAACGAGGATATCCGCCAGCGCAACTGCAGGAAGATCTATCATGCCCTGGTCGAAGGCGCGCCGGAAAAGCCGGAAGCCGAGCTGATCCACTGGCTGTCGCACGAACACCACCGCGCCGAGGTTTGCCGCGAAGGTGAAAAGGGAGCGCAACGCGCCGTGCTTCGCTACCGGACGCTCAAGCGACTCGGCAAACTGACCCTGCTCGAAATCGATCTCGAAACCGGCCGCTACCACCAGATCCGAGCGCAGCTCTCCGCTATTGGCCTCCCGGTTGCGGGCGACGAAAAATATGGTGCACGGCAGGGTTCAAAGCGGAAAGATATCGCGTTGCACCACGCCCGGCTGGAAGTGACGCACCCCACCACCCGCGAACCCATCACCATTCAAGCCCCATATCCAAGGGGATCGGATTGGTGGGCATTCAAGTTAAAATGAGGCTGGTTATTGGCGGGACTGTAGGCAAGGCCATAGGCCTCCGCTGGGCTTGGCGGCAGCTTGTTGTAATTTTCCGGGAGATTTGTCTGGATTTTGGACAAGGGTTCTCTATGGTGTCGCCTTTTCCATGAATTTCGTTGTGGAGTGTGGCGCAATCATTGATCGCCGCGAGAAGCTCGGAAGGTGGAAACATTTGAATAAAGTTAAATCTTTCGCTTGCGGAACGTGTGCGGGACGACTATTGTCCTGCGCTTGTCTTTTTTAAGGAAGGGATGTTTATGCCGACAATTAATCAACTAGTGAGAAATCCGCGTGCGGTTGCGAAGAAGAAAAGCAATTCGCCCGCACTGACAACCTGCCCGCAGCGTCGGGGGGTATGTCTGCTTGTGAAGACGCAGACCCCGAAAAAGCCGAACTCGGCTTTGCGCAAGGTTGCGCGTGTTCGTCTGACGAACGGAAAAGAAATCAACGCATATATTCCGGGCGAAGGCCACAATCTTCAGGAGCATAGCATGGTGCTGGTTCGCGGCGGCAGGGTGAAAGACTTGCCGGGTGTCCGCTACCACATTGTTCGCGGTGCGCTGGACTGCCTCGGAGTGGATGGACGCAAGCGCGGACGTTCGAAGTATGGTGCAAAGAGACCTAAATAAGCTAACGAGAGTTTGAACTATGGCAAGAAGACGTAGAGCTGAACAAAGGAAACTGATCCCGGATCCCCGTTATGGAAACGAGATGGTTTCGTACATGATCAACGCCGTAATGTGCCGTGGCAAGAAGGCCACCGCCGCGAAGATTGTCTATGGTGCGATCGAAGATATCAAGAGCCAGATGAAGGATGAAGATCCAATCGAAGTGTTCACGCAGGCGGTTATCAACGTTTCCCCCCGTCTGGAAGTAAAATCCCGTCGAGTGGGTGGTGCAACCTACCAGGTTCCGCTGGAAGTCAAACCCAAGCGCCAGATTGCCTTGGCCGTTCGTTGGTTGATCCAGCTTTCCGGAAACCGTCGCGGTGTTCCGATGCGTCGTGCGCTGGCCATGGAGCTGATGGATGCCTATCGCGGACAAGGAAACGCGATCAAAAAGCGCGACGACACGCATAAGATGGCCCAGGCCAACAAGGCTTTTGCGCATTACCGCTGGTAATACCCAATCCCAATTCACTTGGAAAAGAGAATGCCTACCGTTGTGAAACAGCAGAATAAAAGTGAAGCAAGGACTTCGGATTCCCCCCGGGAAGCCGAGGGTCGCGGCCGCACCATGTCTGCGATTCGCAACATTGGAATCATTGCGCATATCGATGCCGGCAAAACGACGACCTCGGAGCGCATCCTCTACTATACCGGTAAAGTCCACAAAATCGGGGAGGTGCACGATGGCACCGCCACGATGGATTGGATGATTCAGGAGCAGGAACGCGGCATCACCATCACCAGTGCGGCGACCACCTGTTTTTGGAACGCCCACCAAATCAATATCATCGACACACCCGGCCACGTGGATTTCACCGTGGAGGTTGAGCGCTCGCTTCGCGTCCTAGACGGCGCAGTGGGCGTTTTCTGTGCAGTCGGCGGCGTTCAGCCGCAGTCCGAAACCGTTTGGCGCCAAGCCAAGAAATACAACGTTCCGTGCCTGGCATTCGTCAACAAGATGGACCGCATGGGAGCCGACTTTGACTCCGTAGTTAAACAACTGCGCGAAAAACTCGCCGCCCCCGCCGTTCCGATTCAGATTCCATGGGGTGCTTCCGACGATTTTTCCGGCGTGGTCGACTTGATCACGATGCGGGCAATGACCTTTAAGGAAGACACGCTTGGATCCGAGGTTGAACACATCGATATTCCCGTCGAACTGGCCGCCAAGGCCGAGGAGGCCCGCGCCGTCCTTATTGAGCGCGTGGCCGAACTCGACGAGGAACTGCTCGAAGCCTACATGGAAAACACCGATGTTTCCGAAAAGGCCCTGATGGCGGCCATCCGCCGCACGACCATCGCCAGCCAGCTGGTTCCCGTCCTCTGCGGATCTTCGCTGAAGAACAAAGGCGTCCAGCCCCTGCTAGACTCCGTGGTGGCCTATCTCCCCTCACCGATCGACATCCCCGCCGTAACGGGCCTTGCGATGAAGTCGGAAGAGGAAGTCGTGCGCGAAGCCAGCGACTTCGAGCCGCTGAGCGGTCTCGTTTTCAAAATGGCGACCGACAAGTATGTCGGCAAACTGGCCTTTGTCCGCATCTATTCCGGCCAGTTGAAAAAAGGGCAGAACATCTACAATCCCCGCACCCGCAAGCGCGAGCGCGTAGGCCGTCTCCTGCGGCTGCATGCCAACCATCGCGAAGATGTGGACGTGCTCTACGCCGGCGAAATCGGCGGCATGGCCGGACAAAAGCTCTTCACTACCGGCGATACCGTCTGTGCGGAGAACGACGCGATCGTTCTGGAAAACATCGAGTTTCCCGAACCGGTGATCTCCATGGCCATCGAGCCGAAGACCACGGCCGACAAGGATCATCTCGTCGACGCGCTGAACGACCTTTCCGCCGAGGATCCCACTTTCCATATTTCGATCAACGAGGAGACGGGGCAGACGATCATCCAAGGGATGGGCGAGCTTCACCTTGAAATCATCAAGGACCGCATCCTGCGCGAATACAACGTGAAGGCCAATGCCGGACGGCCGATGGTGGCGTACCGCGAAAGCGTGCTGAAAACCGGAACCGGAAACTTTACTTTCGACCGCGAAATCGGCGGCACTTCCCATTTTGCAAGTTTGCACCTCCAGGTTGCCCCGAAGCCGCAAGGTGCGGGCAATACCGTCGTGTTCGATGTCTCATCCAGCATTATCCCGCAGGAATACCGGACAGCGATCGAAGCGGGGATCAATGATGCGCTTTTAACCGGTGTTCTCGGAAACTTTGCAATCATCGACATAGAGGTGAAAGTGGTCGGCGGCGAAACACGCGCGGTTGATTCCACGGAAATGGCCTTCCGTTCCGCCGCCGTTATGGCGTTGCGCGATGCGGTGGCCCATTCCAGTCCCACGCTGCTCGAGCCGGTCATGCTGCTCGAGATCGATACGCCGGAGGAACACCTCGGCGATGTGCTGGGCGACCTGAGTTCCCGCCGCGGCCGCGTCCGCGAAATCAAGGCTTTGAGAGATGTACAAGTTGTGCAGGCGGATGTTCCGCTTGCGGAGGTTTTTGGATATGCAACGTCGTTGCGTTCATTAACAAAGGGTAGGGCGAGCTATACGATGGAACCGCAAGCGTTTGATCCGGTTCCCGCGTCCATGCAGGACTCTATCCTCAATCGGTGAGATAAATTATGAAGAATCAACGTATTAGAATTCGGTTGAAGTCGTTTGACCACAGGGTGCTCGACGTTTCAGCCACGGAGATTGTGGAAACGGCCCGCCGTACGGGTGCCCGCGTGGCAGGTCCGATTCCGTTGCCGACCCGCATTGAGCGGTTCACGGTGAACAAGAGTCCGCACGTGAACAAGAAGTCCATGGAGCAGTTCGAGATCCGCACGCACAAGCGTCTGCTGGACATTATCGACCCGACGATCAAGACGGTCGACGAACTGAAAAAGCTTAATCTGCCGGCGGGTGTGGATATCACCATCAAAATCTAAGTGGTGCTGTTATGAAGGGTTTAATTGGAAAAAAACTAGGGATGACCTCGGTCTACGACGAAACCGGTGCTGCTGTGCCGGTGACGGTCATCGAAGCGGGTCCTTGCGTTGTGGTTCAGCAAAAGAACAGCAGCAAAGAAGGCTATTCGGCGGTGCAGCTTGGGTTCGAGGATCAGAAGGAGCAACGCGTAAACAAGCCGACACAGGGCCATTTCAAAAAGGCAGGCGTTTCCGCCAAGCGTATTCTTCGCGAAATCCATGTGGATGAGTCCGAGGAAGTGACGGTGGGCGATGTAATCAACGCCAGTGTTTTCGAAGAAGTCAACTACGTCGATATTGTCGCCACCGGCAAGGGCCGCGGGTTCCAGGGGGTCGTCAAGCGCTACAACTTTGCTGGTGGCCGCGCGAGCCACGGTGGTGGATGGCTCCGCCGGCCGGGTTCCATCGGAATGTGCGAGTTTCCTGGCCGTGTGTTCAAAGGCAAGAAAATGCCGGGCCAAATGGGCGACAAGCGCGTTACGACCCAGAATCTTAGAATCATCCAGGTTCGTCCCGAAGAAAACCTGATTCTCGTCAAGGGCTCCGTGCCTGGCGCGACCGGGGGCATCGTGGTGATCAAGGAAGCGCTCAAAAAGAAGTAAACGAGGAAGATCATGAGCAAAATACCTTTTAAAAGCATTAAGGGAGAGAGCGTCGGCGAGTACGAAATCGCGGACAGCCTTCTCGTTCTCGATAAGGGCGAACAGGCCGTGCACGAAGCCGTGGTGGCATACAATGCGCACCAACGGGCAGGCACGGCATCGACCAAGAGCAAGTCCAACGTATCCGGCACCGGTGCCAAGCCCTGGAAGCAAAAGGGTCTTGGCCGCGCACGTGCCGGCTACAAGCAATCGCCCATATGGCGCGGCGGTGCCGTGGCCCACGGCCCGCACCCGCGCAAGTACAAGAAGAAGCTTTCCAAGAAAGTCACCAAGCTGGCCTTCCAGCGCGCGTTCAGCGCCAAGGTGGACCAGGGCGAAATCACCGTGATCGAAAATTTAGCTTTGACGACACCGAAAACGAAGGAATTCGTTTCCGTCCTCAAGGGCCTCGGTCTGGATCGCGGCGGCTTGTTCATTGTCGAGAGCAACACCGAAAACGTGCAGCTGGCCTCGCGGAACATTCCGAAAGTTGAAGTCGTCACGGCGGCGCTGGCCAATACCTACCAGCTACTTCGCTACAAGAACGTGATCGTGACTAAGGCCGGCATGGAAGCGCTGGAAAACCGCCTGGCGTAAAGGAAACGACGATATGAAGAATTCAGCTGATGTAATTAAGAAGATTTTGTTGACGGAAAAAGGCACGCGCCTTTCGGACGAGCAGAACAAGTACCTGTTCCGCGTGGCCAAGGAAGCCAACAAGATGGAAATCAAGAAGGCCGTGGAAGAGCTTTTCAATGTCCGTGTTATGGCCGTCAATACGATGCGCCGAAAAGGCAAGAAAAAGCGCGCTCGCACGGCCAGTTATGGAGCGACCGCTTCGTGGAAGCGTGCGGTGGTGACGTTGCATGAAGAAGACAGTATTAATCTGATCTAAGGAGTTTACCGCAATGGGTTTGAAATCACATAAACCGTACACGCCAAGCCGCCGGCACATGGTGTTGTCCGACTTCGCCGACATTACCAAGTCGGCCCCCGAGCGCTCGCTGCTCAAGGGCAAGAAGAGCAATGCCGGGCGCAACAGCGCAGGCCGCATTTCGGTTCGCCACAAGGGTGGAGGCCATAAGCGCCGCTACCGCACGATGGACTTCAAGCGCGACAAGTTTGGCATTCCCGCCAAGGTTGCCTCGATCGAGTACGATCCGAACCGTTCCGCGCGTATCGCCCTGCTGCACTATGCAGACGGCGAAAAGCGCTACATCATCGCCCCGTCCGGGCTAGAGGTGGGTTCCACCGTTCTGTCGGGTCCCGATGCGGAACCTTCCGTGGGCAACGCCCTGCCGCTCGGAAAAATTCCGGTGGGTTCGGCGGTGCACAATATCGAGTTGATCGCCGGTCGCGGAGGCCAGCTGGTTCGCTCGGCAGGAACCTCCGCGCAACTCATGTCGCGCGAAGATGAGTATGCGCACATCAAGATGCCGTCCGGCGAAATCCGCCTGATCCGCACCAACTGCATGGCCACCATGGGTCGCGTCGGCAATGTGGACCACAGCAGCATCGTGATGGGCAAGGCTGGCCGCAAGCGCTGGCTGGGCATCCGCCCGACCGTTCGCGGTGTGGCGATGAACCCGGTTGACCACCCGATGGGTGGCGGCGAGGGCCGCACCTCCGGGGGTGGCCACCCGCAATCCCCGTGGGGTCTGCTGGCGAAAGGCAAGCGTACCCGCAACAAGCATAAAGCGACCAACAAATACATCGTCGAGCGGAGGAAGAAATAGTTATGGCACGTTCACTGAGAAAAGGTCCTTTCGTTGATGGCAAGCTGCTGAAGAAAGTCAGGAAGATGGATGATTCGGGACGCAAGTCGCCGATCAAAACCTGGTCGCGCGGCACCATGATTGTTCCGGAATTCGTGGGGCACACCTTCAATGTACACAACGGCAAGGTTTTCGTTCCTGTTTTCGTTACCGAGAACATGGTAGGCCATAAACTGGGCGAGTTTTCGCCGACCCGCGGTTTCAGAACCCACGGCATGGCAACGGAAAAGACCGCCAAATAATTTTTTTGAAGGAAATACTGGATTTTAAAAACCAAAACCGTAGACTGTCCGCCCTTTATACGTCGTGGACATAATTGAGAGTGAGAACACTATGGAAGTGTCAGCAATAACCAAATATGTGAAGATGTCGCCCACCAAGGCGCGCGATTTGGCAAACGAAATCAAAGGTTTGCCGGTTGCGGATGCATTGCGCATTACCGAGTTTAACGCTCGCAAGGCTGCTCTGCAGATCGGAAAGACCTTGAAATCGGCGATCGCGAATGCCGAGAGCAACGAGGGTCTGTCGGTCGACAGCCTGTATGTTAAGAATGCAATCGTGGACGGGGGGCCGATGCAGAAGCGTTTCCGTCCCCGTGCAAGAGGCATGGCCAGTCCGATCCAGAAGAAGACGAGCCATATAACCATAATTTTAACCGACAACGCATAGTTGACGAAAGGAGACCGTTTTGGGTCAAAAAGTAAATCCAATTGGATTCCGGCTCGCTTTAAACAAAGACTGGCGCTCGCGCTGGTTCGCCGACAAGCGTGACTTCGGGAAATTGCTGAAAGAGGATATCGAAATCCGCAGTCTGGTCGCAGGCCGCCTGAAGGATGCCGCGGTGTCGGACATCTACATCGAGCGCTATGCCAACCGCATCCGTGTAACCATCAAGACGGCGCGCCCGGGTTTGGTGATCGGTCGCAAAGGCGAGGATATCGATAAGCTTCGCGAGGTGCTCGCCAAGCGCACCGGCAAGGAAATCTATATCGAAATCGCCGAGGTGAAGAGGCCGGATGCCGATGCCCAGCTCGTGGCCGAGAACGTGGCCATGCAGCTTGAGCGCCGCGTTTCCCACCGTCGCGCCATGAAGCGCGCCCTCCAAATGGCGATGGACAATGGTGCCCTGGGGATCAAGATCCTCGTCGCCGGCCGTCTCAACGGAGCGGAAATCGCGCGTTCGGAGAGCTATAAGGAAGGCAAGATTCCGCTGCATACGCTCCGCGCGAATATCGATTATGGAACCACAGAGGCAAATACCGTCGCAGGGATCATCGGAATCAAGGTGTGGATCTGCAAGGAAGCCGAAACGAAAGCCTAGGAGTTTGACCGATGCCTTTGATGCCAAAAAGAGTGAAATTCAGGAAGGTCCAGCGCGGTTCGCGCAAGGGACTCGCGATGACGGGCAACCAGCTCGCCTATGGCGAGTACGGTCTGCAGTCGCTGGAACGCGGCTGGATCAGCGCGATCCAGATCGAAGCGTGCCGCATAGCGGCCAACCGCGCTATGAAACGTAAGGGAAAGCTGTGGATTCGCATCTTCCCCGATAAACCGATTACGAAAAAACCGCTGGAAGTTCGCATGGGTAAGGGTAAGGGCTCTGTTGACCAATGGGTTGCCGTGATTAAACCCGGCACCATGCTTTTCGAACTCGATGGTGTGCCGGAGTCGCTCGCAAAAGAGTGCCTGCGCCTGGCTGCCACCAAGCTGCCGGTTCGCGTCCGCTTTGTTCAGCGGCACACTCACGACTAGTCAACAGGATTCGATATGAAGGTAAAAGATCTAAAGGAAATGACGATTGAAGAGCTGGATCAGCAGCTGCAGGACATCAATAAAGAGCAGTTCAACCTGAAGTTGCAACAGGTTTCCGGACAGCTCGAAAACCCGGTGCGCATCAAGGATCTGCGCCGGTTGGTTGCCCGCATCAGAACCATCCAGAACCAGAAAGTTGAGGGGTAAAGGTATGGAAGAGGTAAAAAGACATCTGAGAAAAACGCGCGAAGGCCGCGTGTGCAGCGACAAGGCCGACAAGACGATTGTTGTCATGATCGAGCGGCGCGTTCGCCATCCGCTCTATGGAAAGGAAATCCGTGTGTCGAAGAAAGTACATGCACACGACGAAGAAAACCGTGCAAAGGTCGGAGACGTTGTTCGCGTTATGGAAACCCGCCCGCTGAGTCGCCTGAAACGATGGCGTTTGGTGGACATTATTTCTGAATCCTCCAAATAGGGTTAAGTTCGATGATTTTGGAACAAACACGTTTAAAAGTGGCGGACAACTCGGGGGCGCGCACGGTTATGTGCATTCGCGTCCTAGGCACCAAGCGCAAATTTGCGCGGGTGGGCGAGGTGATCCGGGTAACCGTTAAAGAAGCGCAACCCAACGGGGCTGTGAAAAAGGGCGAGCTCTGCAAGGCCGTGATCGTCCGCACCAAGAGCACCATCCGCCGGGCGGATGGCTCCTGCCTGCGGTTCGATTCCAATGCCGCCGTAATTATCGACGACGCCGGAAACCCGCGCGGAACCCGTATCTTCGGGCCGGTCGCCCGGGAGCTGCGCGAAACCGACTACATGAAGATTGTATCGCTTGCGCCGGAAGTGCTGTAGGCGCACCGAGAGGGATTTATAATGAATAAGGTTGTAAAATGCCACATCAAGAAGGGCGACTCTGTTGTTGTGGTCGTCGGCGAGGACAAAGGCAAATCCGGGAAGGTTCTCCAGATACTTCCTCAGTCAGGGCGTGCACTGGTTGAAGGGGTGAACTTTGTGAAGAAACATATGAGTAAAACGAATGACAACCCGCAGGGCGGCGTCGTGGATATGGAAGCGCCGATCGCGATCTCAAACCTGAAGGTGTCTAAGTAACCGTTCCGGTTGGAACAAGAATTTTGGAGGACGGGTTCGATGGTCCCAACACTGAAAACAAAGTATAAAGAGGTTGTTGCCCCGGAGCTGGTCAAGTCCCAGGGCTACAAGAACAAGATGCAGGTTCCGAAACTCGAGAAGATCGTGCTGAACCTATGCGTCTCGACCGCCCACGACCGCGACGCCCTGCAGGCGGTGGCCGACGACATGGGCAAGATTGCCGGCCAGAAGCCGGTGATCACCAAGGCGAAGCTCAGCGTCTCGAACTTCAAGCTGCGCGAAGGCATGCCGATCGGCGCCAAGGTCACGCTACGTAGCAACCAGATGTATGAATTCATGGATCGTCTCGTGAACGTGGCGTTGCCACGCATCCGCGACTTCCGCGGAATTCCCGCAAGCTCGTTCGACGGGCAGGGCAACTATTCCATGGGGCTGCAGGAGCAAACCGTGTTTCCTGAAATCGACCCGGACAAGGTGAAAAAAGTGCATGGCATGGATATCACGTTTGTGACGTCCGCCAAGAGCGATGGCGAGGCCAAGGAGCTTCTCACGCTGATGGGTATGCCGTTTGCAACAAGCAATCAATAAGCGAAGGTATTAAAATGGTTTTAACGGATCCAATTGCTGACATGTTGACCCGCATTCGCAACGCGAATATGGCGGAAAAGAAAATTGTGCAGATGCCGCACTCCAAGATGAAGAGCGAAGTCGCACGCCTGCTGAAATCGGAAGGTTTCATCAAGGACTACACCATGGAAAACGAGGACGGAAAGAGCGTGCTCAAGGTTTTCCTTAAATACACGGTGGAGCGCGAGCCGGTTATTCAGGGCCTGCGCCGCATCAGCAAGCCAAGCTGCCGCAAATATGTGGCTTCGGCCGAGGTGCCGCGCGTGCTGGGTGGAATCGGGGTCGCGATTTTGAGCACCTCATCCGGGGTTATGACCGATAACGAAGCCAGAAAACAGAACGTCGGAGGCGAAGTCCTCTGCTACATCTGGTAGAAGGGGTTGAACTATGTCTAGAATAGGAAAAGAACCAATTTTGATTCCCGGCGGCGTAACCGTCGAAGTGTCCGGGCAGACCGCCACGGTCAAGGGCGCAAAAGGCGAGTCCGCCTATACGGCACCCGCATGCATCGCCGTCAAGGTCGAAGACAACTCCGTTGTGGTTTCCCGCACGGACAAGTCGAAGCACGGCGCGGCGATGTTCGGCACCGTCCGCAGCACGATCAACAACATGGTGCTCGGCGTGGAAAAGGGCTACAAGAAAGAACTCTTGATCGAAGGTGTTGGCTACAAGGCCCAGATGAAGGGGATGGATATCGTCCTTTCGCTCGGCTTCTCGCACGACATCACCTACAGCATTCCGGAAGGAATCAAGGTCGAGGTTCAGAACGGAACCACCGTGACGATCGAAGGGATCGATAAACAACAGGTCGGGCAAGTGGCCGCACGCATTCGCGACTACTCGCCGGCCGAACCGTACAAAGGCAAGGGCGTACGCTACTCCGACGAGAAGATTCGCCGCAAAGAAGGCAAGGCGGTTGCATAACCATGAGCATTAAAACAAAAAAAGATTTGAGAATTCGCCGCCACCTGCGGGTGCGCAACAAGATCCAAGGCACGGCCGAACGCCCCCGCATGGCGGTGTTCCGTTCCAACAAGCGCCTCCAGGTGCAGTTTGTCGACGACGACGCGCGGCTTACGCTCGTGGGGGCGTCGACCGCCGGAAAGAATGCCGAAGCGGCCAAGGCGCTCGGCACCAAGGCCGCCGAGTTGGCCAAGGCCAAGGGCATCGAGTCCGTCGTGTTCGACCGGGGCGGTTTCGCTTTCGGCACGAATCTGAAATCACTTGCTGATAGCGCCCGTGAAGCGGGACTCAAGTTCTAGTTTTTTTTAAAGGAGTTTTCCACATGGCTGAAGAACGCACAGAACGCAGGGGTCGAAACGACCGGAACAATCGCAAAGGAAGAGGTCGCGGCGACCGCAAGGATTTTAAGGAAAAATCGGAATTCGAAGAGCGGGTGGTTCACATTAACCGCAACTCGAAAGTGGTTAAAGGCGGACGTCGTTTCAGCTTTGGCGCACTGGTGGTAGTGGGCGACCGCAAGGGTCGCGTAGGGTATGGACTTGGAAAGGCGGCCGAAGTTGCGGAAGCGATCCGCAAGGCGGGCGAAGTGGCCAAGCGCAACCTGAGCACCGTGACCATGCGTGGCACCACGCTCCCGCACGAAGCCATCGGAAAATACAGTGGTGCGCAGGTTTTGATCCGCCCGGCCTCCGAAGGTACCGGAATTATTGCCGGCGGCCCGTGCCGCGCGGTGCTGGAGCTTGCCGGGGTGCGCGATGTCCTCGCGAAATCGCTGGGCAGCAACAACCACCTGAACGTAACGAAAGCCACTTTGGTGGCCTTGGGCCAGCTGCGCACCAAGGAAGAAGTACTTGCAATCCGCAAGGGTTAACCATAGCAACGAGGATTTAGTCATGGATTTGCATTCATTGCAGACAGCAGAAGGTTCAAAGCATCGGAGGATCCGCCTGGGTCGTGGCCGGGCATCCGGCAAGGGCAAGACCTCGGGCCGCGGACACAAAGGTCAAATGTCGCGTACCGGCAGTGTGCACAAGCCGCTGTTCGAGGGTGGGCAGATGCCGCTCGTGCGCAAGCTGCCCAAGCGCGGTTTCAGCAACTTCACCCGCAAGACCTTTGTGCCGGTCAACCTCGATGCCCTCGCGAAATTCGACGAAGGCACCGAAATCACGATCGAGCTGCTTAAGGAAAAGGGGCTCGTCAACGGTCGTTTCGACGGGGTTAAGATTCTTGGAAATGGAAGCGTGGAAAAGAAACTGACCGTCAAGGTCAATGCATTCTCCGCCACGGCGAAGGAAAAGATTGAAGCTGCCGGTGGCAGCTGCGAAATCGTCTAACAACCGAGAGGCCACATTCCCATGCTTTCCGCTTTTGTAAATGCATTTAAAATCACTGAACTCAGACAGCGCATTCTTTTTACGCTGGGTCTGGTTTTCGTCTGCCGGCTTATTGCCGCGGTTCCGCTTCCCGGAGTGAATGCGGTGGCGATTCGCCAGTTCTTTGAAGGATCGGGCGGGGCAGAAGGCGGTTTGGTTGGAATGTTCAACCTTTTCAGCGGGGGCGCACTCCTGCAGTGCTCGATCGGAACGCTCGGCATCATGCCGTACATTAGCGCTTCGATTATCATTCAGCTGATGACCGCAGTGGTTCCGCATTTGGAAAGGCTGGCTCGCGAAGGGGATGTGGGGCGCGCGAAGATTACGCAGTATACCCGCTATTTGACCGTTGTTCTCTGTACCGTTCAGGGCGTGGCGATTGCGGCCGCCCTGCAATCCGGTGGGTATTTCGGGATCCCCGCCTCGGTGGTTCGCATTCCTGGAATCGGCTTCGTTCTTCTTTCCGCGATGGCGCTGGTTGCCGCATCGCTGCTGTTGATGTGGATTGGCGAGCAGATCACGGATCGCGGCATTGGCAACGGAATCTCCATCATCATCACCGTCAATATCATCAGCCGGATGCCCCAGGCCGTCAAGGCGCTGGCCGACAAGCTGACTCCGGTTGACGGCGTGGCTGAAATCGGACCGTTCCATCTGGTGCTTTTACTAGCGCTGATTTTCTTTGTGATCCTCGGCGTGGTTGCGGTGACGCAGGCGCAACAGAAGGTGCCCGTTCAGTTTGCCAAGCGCATGGTTGGCCGCAAGATGATGCAAGGGGGAACCCAGCACCTGCCGCTACGGGTTAACTATTCCGGCGTTATGCCGATCATTTTTGCCTCCGCGATTCTGGCGATTCCCCCGAAAGTGATGGGGTTCCTCCCGTTCCAGTGGGCGAAGGAAGCGGCCAGCACCTTCCATCAGGGTTCCGGCTGGTACATGTTCTGGTTTGGCCTGATGATTCTTTTCTTCTCCTACTTTTGGGTGGCCACGCAGTTCAACCCCATTCAGATTGCCGACAACCTCAAGAAGCAGGGCGGCTATGTTCCCGGTATCCGTCCGGGACGCCATACGGCCGAATACCTTGACCGAACGATGACACGACTGACGCTTGCTGGCGCGGTATTCCTTACCGCCATTGCCGTCATGCCGAACTTCATGACCGCACAGTTCAATGTGCCGTGGATCGTGGCCTCGTTCTTTGGTGGAACGAGCCTGCTTATCATCGTGGGTGTGATGCTGGATACCATGCGCCAGATCGAATCGCATCTCCTGATGCGCCACTACGACGGCTTCCTGAAAAAAGGCAAGCTACGCAGTAGAAGATGACCGCGATTGTTTTATTGGGTCCGCCCGGAGCTGGCAAGGGCACCGTAGCTGAAGCACTGGCGAGAAAGGGATACACCCATGTTTCCACCGGCGATCTCCTCCGCGAACAAATTCGTCTTGAAACCCCGCTAGGTCTTGAAGCCAAGGCGCGCATGGATCAGGGAACGTTTGTCCCCGACAACGTCGTGGTGGGCATGATCCGCAGTTTGCTCAAGGCGGCCGACAGAGGGAAAAAGTTTCTTTTCGACGGGTTCCCGCGCACCTTGGTGCAGGCGGAAAAGCTCGACGAACTTCTCCTCTCGCTGGAAGGTGCCATCGACGAAGTCATCCTGCTGGAATGCCCGGCTGAAGTGATTGTCGAGCGGTTGTCCGGTCGTCGTACCTGCGGAAAGTGCGGCACGGTCTATCATGTGAAATACAACCCACCGGCCATTCCCGATATCTGCGATGCCGAAGGTTGCGAATTAATCCAGCGACCGGATGACAATGTAGAAACCATCAAGAAACGCTTGGAGGTTTATGCGGAGCGGACTGCGCCCTTGATTAGCTACTACAAGGCCAAGAACCTCATCCATTCGATCAATGCCTCCCGCGGCATTGCCGAAGTTCGCAGTGAGGTTCTCGAAAAGTTGGGCTAGCTTTTGCCATGATTACCATAAAAAAACCAGACGAATTGGCCGCCATGCGCATTAGCGCAAAAAAGACCGCCACCATTCTCCATAAGGTTGCATCCAAGGTCGCGCCGGGCGTGACCACCAAGGAACTCGACGAATATGCCGTCGAGCTCGCCCGCAAGGCCGAGGGGCGCTGCGCCTTCTACGGGTATCACGGATTTTCCGGGCACATCTGCTCTTCCGTCAACGAAGAGGTCGTCCATGGTGTTCCCGGTCGGCGCGTTATCCGCGACGGCGACATTGTCAGCATTGATTTTGGCCTCGTCTACGGCGGGTTCGTCGGCGACACCGCCACCACCGTCGCGGCGGGCGAAATCGATCCCGAATGGCAGCGCCTGCTCGATGCGACGCAGCGGTCGCTCGAGGCCGCGATTTCCAAGGCGGTCGAGGGCAACCGGCTTTCCGATATTTCCCATGCGGTCCAAGTGGTCGCGGAAGGGGAGGGCTTCTCCGTGGTTCGCGACTTTGTCGGCCATGGCATCGGACGCGAAATGCACGAAGATCCGCAAATTCCAAACTATGGCCCCGCAGGGCGCGGACCGATCCTCAAGGCCGGCATGACCTTTGCCATCGAACCGATGATCAATCTGGGCGTCCACAAGACCGAAACCCTCAAGGATGGCTGGACTGTCGTCACCAAGGATCGACTCCCTTCGGCCCATTTCGAGCACACCATTGCGGTTGGAAAGCAGCAGGCGGAAATCCTCACAATCCCTGAATTGGATGCGTAATGGATAAAAAAGAGACAATTTTACTAGACGCACGCTTGGTGTCCGTGATAGACAACAACGCTTTTGGTGCAGAACTGCGTAATGGGCATCGATTCGTTGCGTTTTTCGGGCGCGTTGATGCGCGCCGTGCAACACCGGAAATCGGCGAGGAAATGAAGGTCGAGATGTCGCCCTACGACATGTCCAAGGGGCGATTGGTGACAAACCAGGAACGATGATATGAAAGTAAGAGCTTCAGTTAAACGAATGTGTGAACAATGTAAGGTAATCAGGCGCAAAGGTGTGGTTCGCATCATTTGCACGAACCCGCGTCATAAACAGCGCCAAGGATAATCAAGGAGTTTATCAATGCCACGTGTACTCGGTATAGACATCCCCGGAAGAAAAAGGCTGGAATACGCCTTGCAGTATATTTATGGAATCGGCCCCGCGCTTGCGAAGGAAGTTCTCGCAAAGGCCAAGCTTGATCCCGCGAAAAAAGCCGACGATCTGACGGACGAAGACATTCAGCATCTCGTTTCGGTTCTTCAGTCGGACTGCAACATCGAAGGCGACCTGCGTCGCGAAGTTTCCGCAAACATTCGCCGCCTGATCTCGATCGGCTCCTATCGGGGCATCCGTCACCGTCGTGGATTGCCGGTTCGCGGACAGCGCACCAAGACCAATGCCCGTACCCGCAAGGGCGCCAAGCGCACGGTCGGTGTCGTTCGCGGCAAGGAAGCCCGTTCAGCAGTCAAGGCTGCGACTAAGTAAGGAATATTCCCATGGCAGAAGAAAAAGTTGAAGTAGAAGAAAAAACGGTCGAAGAAGCGGCTCCGGTTGCAACCGAGGGAAAGCCGGTCGAGGCCGCTGCGCCCGCCGAAGCCAAAACCGAGAAGGATGAGGCTCCCAAGGAAAAATCCAAGAAAGCCGATGCGCCTAAGGATAAGGAAAAGGCCGATGCGGCACCGAAAGCTCCAGTTGAGGACAACAAACCCAAGCTGGCCACCGCAGCCGAACTGCTGGCCGATGCCGTGGTTGAGCCGATCAAGAAGCGCAAGGGTTCCAAGAACATTCCGTTCGGCATTGCCTTCGTGAAAACCACGTTCAACAACACCATCGTTTCCATCACCGACATGCGCGGCAATGTGATTTCATGGAGCAGCGCGGGTCGCTGCAACTTCAAGGGATCGCGCAAGAGCACGGCCTTTGCGGCAACCACGGTTGCGCAGGAAGCGGCTCGCGGAGCCATCGGCCACGGCATGACGGAAGTCGAAGTCCGCGTTCAGGGCCCGGGTGCCGGTCGCGAGTCCGCAGTGCGTGCCATCCAGTCCGCCGGTCTTGCGATCACAACCATCAAGGATACCACCGCCATCCCGCACAACGGATGCCGCCCGCCGAAGCGCCGTCGCGTCTAGGTTTTTTATTAATCAACCACAACACCATACGAGCCGGTTAATGCCCGGTTCTGGGAGGAAAACATCATGGCAACAAGACTCGGGCGTTTCGAAATGCCGAAACAAGTCGCCAAGGACGAATCGGTATCCACCGACACCTTTGGCACGTTCTACGCTGAACCTTTCGAAGCCGGCTACGGCCGCACGATGGGCAATTCGCTTCGCCGCGTACTGCTCTCTTCGCTGGAAGGTGCCGCGGTTTCATCCATCAAGATCAAGGGTGCGCCCCACGAATTCTGCAGTCTCGACGGGGTAACGGAAGATGTCACCGAGATCATCCTTAACATCAAGCAGTTGCTGTTCAAGAGCTATTCCCGCGACGCGCAAAGGGTGACGATCAAGGTCGAAGGACCTGGCGAAGTCACCGCTGGCGATATTGTTTCGGGCGAAAACATTGAAGTGCTGAACCCCGATTTCCACATCTGCACCCTCTCGGAAGACGGTGTGTTCGAGGCGGAAATGGAAGTTCGCATTGGCCGCGGCTACTGCCCGGCAGACCTCAACAAGAAGGAAAACCAGGAAATCGGAATCATTCCGATCGACTGCCTCTTCTCCCCGGTTCGCCGCGTCAAGTATTCGGTTGAAAACACCCGCGTGGGCCGCCGCACCGACTACGACAAGCTCGTTCTCGAAATCTGGACCGACGGTCGTGTGACCCCGGACGATGCGCTGACCATGTCGGCCGCCATCCTGCGCCATCATCTCGATGTTTTCGTCAGCTACGACAAAGACCTGATCGAGTTCGAGGAAAGCGAAAAGCAGATCGACCTCGAAAAGGAAGAGCTGCGCAAGAAACTCAACATCAGTGTGAACGAAATCGAACTCAGCGTCCGTGCCGCGAACTGCCTGAACAACGCCAACATCACCACCGTCGGCGAACTTGCACAGAAGACCGAGGCCGAAATGCTGAAGTACCGCAACTTCGGCAAGAAGTCGCTCAACGAAATCAAGGCGAAGATCCAGGAAATGGGTCTGTCGCTTGGCATGACCTTCGATACCGACCTGCTCCACGCATCGGTTGGCGAAGACTAGTTTAAAAATATCCAGAGGTTGGAACAATGAGACATCGTAAAAGAACAGTAAAGCTTGGCCGCACCAGTGCGCACCGCAACGAGTTGCTCGCGAATCTGGTTTGCGCCCTTATCGACAACAAGCGGATCAAGACGACGCTTCCGAAAGCCCGCGCGGCGCGCAGCCTGGCCGAAAAGATGGTCACGCTCGGCAAGAAGGGTACGCTCGCGCACCGTCGCCAAGCGATCTCCACGCTGAAGCAGGTGGATTCCGTCAAGGAGCTTTTCGACAACGTCGCCCCGGCGTTTGCCGACCGTTCCGGTGGCTACACCCGTATCATCAAGCTTGGCCGTCGCATCTCCGACAGCTCCGAAATGGTGCTGCTCGAGTGGGTCGACTCCATCGTTGCTCCGGTTGCCGAAACCGAGTAAGCGAAGCCTCGTTTTTTGCAAAGCCCCGCTGCCGCATGGTTGTGGGGTTTTTTGTTTCAACCCGGCGAAAATTTAAATCCGTAATATTCATACTGATTTGGATTGCGGAAAGATGGGGAGTTGCTAATTTCTGCGCAGATTTTGCCAACTTGGGGTGAAAAATCGAATAAAACAGGGAAAACGGGCCCATGAGTAGAAGTACATTCATTCAGCAGATCATTGATTCCGCGAAAGCTAGAAAAAGCAATATCGTGTTGCCCGAAGGGAGCGACGAACGCGTGCTTGAAGCCGCCAACACCATTAATCGGGAAGGGATCGCGTCGATCACCCTGCTCGGCGACAAACAGCGGATTTCCGAGTGGTTCGGTGCCAAGGGCTACAGCCTCGAAGGCATTGCCGTCATTAATCCCGACACATCCGTCAAGCTTCAAGAATATGCCGACACGTTCTACGAATTGCGCAAGGCCAAGGGCATTACACCCGAGCAGGCTCTTGCCTCCGTCAAGCAGGTCAACTATTTCGGTATGATGATCATGCATGCCGGCGAAGCCGACGGGCTGGTTTCCGGCGCGGCCCACTCCACGGCCGATACCGTCCGCCCCGCGCTCCAGATCATTAGGTCCGCCAAGAAGGGGGCGACCGTTTCAAGCTTCTTCATCATGGACGTCAACGACAAGATCTTCATCTTTTCCGATTGCGCCTTGGTGGAAAACCCGACCTCCGAGCAGCTGGCCGATATTGCGGTCGACAGTGCCGTCTCCGCCTTGGCCTACGGCATTCCGCCGAAGGTCGCGTTGCTTTCCTATTCCACCTATGGCTCCGGCAAGAGCGAAATGGTCGAAAAGGTTTCCAAAGCCGTGGAGCTGGCCAAGCAGAAGGTGGCCGAAGAATTTGCCGGC
The DNA here is from genome assembly GCA_965372395.1 of uncultured bacterium. GTDB lineage: Bacteria > Verrucomicrobiota > Kiritimatiellia > Kiritimatiellales > Pontiellaceae > Pontiella. The sequence goes on along the minus strand of CBDVCB010000002.1, from coordinate 19,231 downwards.
AAGGGCATCGAGATCGATGGCGAGCTGCAGGTCGATTCCGCTATCGTGCCGGATGTCGCCCGGAAAAAAGCACCCGGCAGCCCGCTCGGAGGCGATGCCCGTGTCTTGATCTTTCCCGATCTCAATGCCGCGAACATCGGCTACAAGCTGGTTCAGCGCTTGGCTGGAGCGGGAGCCTACGGCCCCGTGCTCCAAGGCCTGAACAAGCCGGTTAACGACCTTTCCCGCGGATGCTACGTCGAAGATATCGTCGGCACCGTTGCCCTCACCGCCTTGCAGGCGGACCATTAAACTTCAGGAACCCATGCAATGAAGATTCTCGTACTCAACTCCGGCTCCTCCTCGATCAAGTTCAAGCTCTACGAGGTGAATGAAGACACCGATTATTTCCACGCCTTGTGCGAAGGGCAGGCCGACCGCATCGGTATTTCCGGTTCGACCATTGTCCGAAAGTGCCCCGGTTGCCACAAGGATCGCCAGTTCATCGACCTTCCGACCCACAAGACGGCCATCGATGAAATCCTCAAGCTTCTGCTTGAAAGCGATAAAGGCATGCTCGCGAGCCTCGATGAACTTGGCGGCATCGGCCACCGTGTTGTGCATGGCGGCGAAGATTTCACCGGTTCCGTGGTGGTCGACCGCAAGGTGATCAAGGCCCTCGAACGCAATTCGATGCTTGCGCCGCTTCATAACCCGCCGAACCTGATGGGCATCAAAGCCATGCAGTCGTTGCTTCCCGATGTGCCGCAGGTTGCCGTATTCGATACGGCCATCCATCAGGGCATGCCGAAAAAAGCCTATATGTATGCCTTGCCGCGCATCCAGTACACCAACTATAAGATCCGCAAATACGGATTCCACGGAACCTCCCACGGATACGTCGCCGAAAAGGCGGCCGAAGAGCTCGGCAAGCCGCTGGAGGATCTTAAGCTGATTACTTGCCACCTCGGCAACGGCGGCTCGCTGGCGGCTTTCATGGGTGGCAAGTCGGTCGACACCTCCATGGGCTTCACGCCGCTCGACGGAATCATGATGGGTACGCGCTCCGGTTCGCTCGACCCCTACATTCCGCTACACATCATGGAGTCGCAGGAGCTCACCACCGCACAGGTGAGCACCATGATGAACAAGCAGGGCGGGTTGCTCGCTATCGCCGGCAAGAGCGACATGCGCGATATCGTCGAGACCGCCGCCGAGGGCGACCAAGACTGTATTTTCGCGATCGAAATGTTTTGCTACCGCATCCAGAAATTCATTGGCAGCTATATCGCCGCCATGAACGGGGTCGACGGCATCGTCTTCACCGCCGGGGTCGGCGAAAACAATCCAAGAATTCGGAAGCAGATTCTTGAAAACTTTACTTTCGTGGGCTTGGAGGTGGACGACGCGCGCAACGAGGCCAACGAAACCCGCATTTCCACCGATGCTTCCAAAGTTGCCGCGCTCAAGATCCACACCAACGAAGAGCTCGTCATCGCCCTCGATACCTACAATCTGATCAAAGACTAGGTGAACCACTAATTGGCTCTAATCTTCGCTAATTCGATTCAAGCTGTTCTGGATTAGTGTTGATTAGTGAAGATTAGTGGTTTTCATTCCCCCTATGAGTGAAGCGAATAAAAAATCCAGTGCCTATGTTTGGTTCGACGCGGAGTTTACCTCGCTTGAGCTCGACCGGGCGCGCCTGCTGCAAGTCGCCGTCATCATCACCGACACCAACCTCCGGCGCATGGCGCCCCCGGAAGCCGATCTCAATCTCTGCATTCGCCTCGAGGAGGGAGAGGCGGTCAGTCCGTGGGTGGCCGAAAACCTGTCCGCACTCGTCGAGCAATGCCGATCGGACGAAGCGGTTTCAATGGAGGAGGCCGATCGCCAGATCGCCGCGCTGATCGATCAATATTGCGGGACACCTTGCAAGGAGATGGCCGACCGTCCGGTACTCGCCGGCAACAGCGTGCACAACGATTGGTTCCTCATGCGCAAATATCTTCCGCTGTTCGGAAGCCGTCTGCACTATCGCCTGCTCGATGTCTCCACCCTCAAGATCCAATGGCGGGACTGGGTGGAACAACAGCCGTTCGACAAGGAAAGCGTGGAGCAGTTGAACCAATACTTTCCGGGTGGCGGAATTTCTTCCGCCAATGCCCACGACGCCCTTTTCGACATCAAAGCCTCCATCGCCGAGCTCGCCTTCTATCGCTCTAACTTGGATATGGCGAATAGATGACTTTCCCGCCGCAGGTGCGGCAGGCCAGCCGCCGTTGCCGACGCTCGGCGGTATGTTTCCAGCAGCGGTTTTCGCAGGTGACGTGATAGCGCGGCGGTGAAAAGACCAATCGGTGGGTGCGCTCGCCGGAGCAGCCGATCTCGCGCGCCCTGAGCTTCCAGACCGAATCGTGATTGTGCTTCTTGCCGACCAGTGCGTGGGCGATTTCGTGCAGGATGGTATCGCGGATATCCTCGTCGGGGGCGTTGCGCGCCAGCTCGAAGGAAATGGAGATGAGTTTGTCGTGATAGTTGCAGCAACCCGCCCGCCGGGTGCTGTGGTCGAACCTGAACCGCCATTCATGCAATTCGTTCCGGCGGATCAAATCCATCGCCAGCTGGAGGATTGCTTCCATTCGCTCTTCCCGATGCCGGGCCAAACGGTCGCGGGCAATCAGAAACTCGTATGGAACGGTGTATTCCTCGCTATCCACGCGAACCACCGCGCGCTTCGGGTTGGTGCGAACGATAATGCCTTTCAGCGTATCGCCCCGGTATTTGAAGCTGGCCGGATCATTCGGGGAAAAACGTGCGCGCAGTTTATCGTCTTCGTTTAGCATGGGGGATTCTCGGCAATGGCCATGCGGTCGAGACCGGCTAGGTCGCGCTTGATCCGGATGTCGAGGTAGCCCAGTTTTTCCAGGCATTGGAAAACGGCCTCGCCTTGGTCGTAGCCAAATTCGAGAAAGAGCATTCCGCCGGGAACGAGGACATAGCGCGCCTGCGTGGCGAGTTCCTTGATCAGCTCCATGCCGGAGGGGCCGCTGTCGAGCGCGGACTGCGGCTCGTGGTCGCGCACGGAGGGGGAGAGTGCTCTCCAGTCATCGGAAGCGATGTAGGGCAGGTTGGCCACGACGGCGTCGCAACTTTCCGGGGCGCAGTCGTCGAGTAGCGACTTGTTCAACCAGAGTATTTTATTTTCCAGTCCATGGGTTCGTGCATTCTCTTGGGCGAGAGCAAGGGCGTCTTCAGAGAGGTCGATGGCCTTGAAGGTGGCATCGGGCCGTTGTGTGGCGAGGGTGATCACAATGCAGCCGGTTCCGGTTCCGACATCGACGATCGTGGCGGGCTTGTTCTTCCAAACCTTGGAGCTGAGCACCTCTTCCACCAGAAGCTCGGTTTCGGGGCGGGGGATGAGTGCGCGCGGGTCGCACTTGATTTCAAGCCCCCAGAAATCGATGTGGCCAATCACATACTGCAACGGCTCGCCGCCCTCGATCCGCCCGGCGAGCGTCTCCAATGCCTGTAGGCTTTCCGGGGAGCAGGGTTCGTCGCGAAGATAGATTTCCAGTGGTTTGCAGCCGAGAATGTGGGCAACCAACTCCTCCGCCACCCGCTTGGCATTGTCGATGCCAGCGCCGGCAAAGCGGGATTGGATCGATTTAATTAGTCGGATGATTTCCATGGGATTAATGAGCCGTAGAATCTGCGATGATTAACACGCCAAGCGTTCCATCTCCAATATGTTGTCGGCAAAACAACGCAAAGGAGAATCAATACGGATTATTCGTTCCGGCTGACGGCTAGGCCGCCGGGGGCTTGGCAGGTGGCCATGACTTCCATGTTCAGGATGTTGACGTGCGCTGGACGGGAAATGCACCACGCCACGCACTCCGCAATGGCGGCGGGGTCGAGCGGTTCAAGATCCGTGTAGACCGCCTCGGCCTTTTCCGCGTCGCCACGGTAGCGGACCAGCGAAAACTCGCAGTCGCCCACCATCCCCGGCGCAATATTGCTGACCCGCACCGCCGTGCCCAGCAGATCGGTTTTAAGCCCGCGCGAGAAGTGTTCCACAAACGCCTTCGTTGCACCGTATACATTGCCGCCGCGGTAGGCGTAGATGCCCGCCACGGAGCCCATGTTGACAATGTGTCCGCGGTTGCGTTCCACCATGCCCGGCAGGATGGCGTGGGTGACGTTGCTCAGCCCCATGCAGTTGGTGGCAATCATCTCTTCCCAGTCGTTCCATACCGCCTTCTGCGCCGGTTCGGTCCCCGCCGCAAGGCCTGCATTGTTAACCAGCACATCAATTGCGCGGAAGTCCTCCGGAAGCCCGTCAAACGCATGGCGGACGCCATCGGTGTCGCGCAGGTCGCACGTCAGGATATGGCAGGGGGCATTCGGTTCCAGCTCTTCCACCAGGGCCTTGAGCCGTTCCGTCCGGCGGGCCACCAGCACCAGCTTGAACCCTTCGTTGGCCAGCTGCTTCGCAACCGCGCGCCCGATCCCGCTGGATGCGCCGGTCACCAACGCCGTTCTGTATTCGTTTTGCATAAAGCCACCCTTGTTGTGCTGTTCCTGTTTTGGAAGATGCCGCATCCCGACCTCGGTCCGTTCAGTCGGCAAGCCCCACAAGGTGGTCGTGTTCACCCTTCTTTACCTTGAACTTTCCAGGGTATTTGTTGAGTAGCGCAGCAAACGTCTTGCACTCGTAGTTCGCTTCGTCAAACGTCGGATCCAACCGCTTGATCACCGGTCGAATCAAGGATTTAAGCACCCATTCATCACCCGATTTTGCCGAGATCTGCTTCATGGCCCGGGTGATGAGTTCGGCGGCATCCTTGATGACCACTTTGTCGTCCTCGGACTCTTCGGCGACCGCGCTGCCTTCCACCATCAGGGATTCATAGTACTTGAATTCCGAGCAGCTGTTGGCCCAATGCTGGTTGGTGGAGGCCTTGCAACCCACCCCGATCAATTCCCTCCCGGCCATCTTGATCTTCTGGGCCAATGGAATGAAATCGCTATCCCCTCCGACCACCACAATGGATGAAATGTGCGGGAACCGCAGAACATCGTCCAACGCATCCAGGGAAAGCTTGATGTCGGCACCATTCTTCGCCGAAGCGCCGGGGGGAAACATCTGGATCAGCTCAATGGATGTCTTAAGCAGCGCCTGCTTGTATTTCGAGTACCACTGCCAATTGCAATACGCCTTGTTGATCGCAATATTGCCGTATGATGCGGCAAAGTCGTAGACGGCCTGAACATCCACATAGACATCCTGAGGCTTGAAACGACTTGTTTTCTGATAGGAACCGCTCCCGTTTTTTGCATCGCAAAGGCCTGCATGGATATTTTCGAAATCCCAATACATGGCCACCGTATCCTTTGACATGGCTTCTCCTGTTTTTTTGCCCGGAATGATCGTTTTCGTGCACCAGGCACCTGCACGCGAAGCATCCTACATCCATCACGAAGTTAGTCAAACCCGCGATACTTCTGGAGTCGTTTTCCGACCCGCGCGGAAGTGGGCGGAAGCCACATCCACAAGATTGATGACATAGATTGCGAGCGCCACGATAAACGCGGGGAGCAACCGGCCCGGATGGATATCCGGTTCGTAGGTTTCAAACTCAAATCCCATCCGGTAATAGCTGGTAATCAAGCTTCCCGCCACCCCCATGAAGACCACAAAGGCCGCCGCAAAGGTGAGTATAAAAAGTGCGCCAGCCAGCCACCGCCGCTGAACAAACTGCCCAATCCCCGGGCAGACAAAGGCCGAGAGCAGCATCGGGATTCGGGAGGTTGCTCTTGGTTTCATCGGGGTTTCTGAATTCACGGATGAACCACTTGGCTAAACTACTCAGGCTTGTTCTGGTCCCCGGCAGGCGATTCGTCCTTTATCCCTTGCTTCCGCTTTCGTTTTTCTTCCTGCTTTTTTTTCTTCGCCAGCTCTTTTTGTCTTTTCTCGTACGAGTAGTTTGGTTTTGCCATTTGGGCTCCTTGTTGGATGATTGGCATTGTATAGCGCACGCGAGTGCCATTTCTCGCACCTAAACCGCCCCCTTTTATTTTTCTTTCATGGGAGTGAGAAGTAGCGCATAACGAACCATCAACCGTGGTAGCAAAAGGAGCATCGCATGGAATCCGCAAATATTCTGAAAGACATCATCTACAAAGAGTCCGGCCCGGCCATCTCTGTTCTGTTTCAAACCGATGCAACCAAAGAAGTGCGCATTGTTTTCAGGCAGGGCCAGCGCATGGAGGAACACCAGACGCCATATCCCATCACCGTGGCCATGGTGGAAGGCGAGCTGGACTTTGGCGTCCATGGCGAGGTGCTTAATCTGGTCAAAGGCGACCTGCTCAACCTCGACGGCGGCGTACCGCACGACCTGCTCGCCAAGTCCGACTGCATCGTGCGGCTCACCCTCAGCAAGTCCGACTCCGTCCAGCGCGTGAAGGATGTCGCCAGCGCATAAGTTTCCATTCATACAATATTGGGAACTGGAAAACCGTTTTTTTGTTTCCTGACGGGCGCTAAAAATATCCGTTTATCATATATTCGATGGGTTTTTAGGCCAAATAAACGCTATTTTATGCGTTTATGATATAACTTAAGGCTCGATCTTGGGCCATTTTCGGTGTTCCCGCTAAAGATCGAGCTGTTCTGCGGCATCGCGCAGGCGTTTGTCTTTGGTCAGGAGCCTAGCTTTGCCGAGCTTGCAGGAGGCAAGCAGATGGATGTCGATCAGGCCAATCCCCAGCCCCATCAGCTTATGCTTCTCGATAAAAAACAGCACTTCGTTATCGTCGGCCTTTGTGATGTGGGGCAACGCATGCAGGAGCGAAACAATCTCCTTGCGATTCTTCAGGTTTCCGCAGGCCAGCTTCCCGATAATAAATGGATGGATCGCCACATCGCCCTCGTTCAGCAATGCGGCGAGCTTTGCGTTGCCGGAGCGCAGGTGGTCGATCCAGATGGACGTATCGACCAAAACCATCAAGCGGCGCTCCGACGCCGGGGAACGGCCTTGAGATCCTTTTCCGTTCCACCCAGCGCCGCAAGTCGACGGCTGCTTTCCTGCGCAATCAACGCCTCAAGCCCGCGACGTACCAACGCCGTCTTTTCCTTGATCCCCGTCAAACGCGCCGCTTCCGCCATGATTTGATCGTCAATGTTCAATGTTGTTTTCATACATACATGTATGTATTAAATGCATGGGTATGTCAAGCTGGCAGCCGAGTTTGGATTACTACATTACGGAACCGGCCCTTTTACCAATATGTTGGATGGATCTCTTCGCTTTATTTGATGTTTAGGCTCTCCACCATTGCTCGGGTTTTTATCCTCAAATATTCTCTGTTTTCAGGAAAGCTATATGAGTTGAATAAATATGTATCATTAAATTTCCCTGCTATCGTATAGGATTCGTGCGCAAGAGGATCACCACTCCCGTTGAAATGATTCTTAGTGATTCGGGAGATATACCAACCCCTTTGTCCGTTTATAGTCACGAGTTCCTTTATGATCCCGCTATCTTCAATGAAGGCTGTTCGCGACCGGAGTTCTTCCTGTAAAACAGCATTTTTTTCCATTGGCAGCATCGTTGACCAGGGTTTTCCTATTCGCTTTGGACTTGCAGCAAATTGAATTACACAATCCTGTACGAGTCCTTCCAGTAGGTATTCTCCCTGATTCTTGAGTTTGTCTGCATCATAGTCGTAATTCTTAACCATGATCCGTTGGAAATAATTCAGTGATGCCGCGTTGGGATCAACCAATTCTGGATTAAAAATACTAAAGCCGGGAGGCGCAGTCACGGAGTAGCCCTTTAAACCAACTCCATTATTACTAATTGTTTTATAACTAATTCGGTCTAGTTGTGTATCACCCCAGTCAGTAGCACAACCAGTCAGCAGCAAAGATGACAGTGCTGCCAGTCGACAGGTAGTACCCCATTTGTCATGAATTAACTTCATTCTGTTCATCGAGACTTACCTCCGAGATCATTTGTTGCTCAAATCCTTTTCCGTTTTTAGTCAAGGCATCTATTAATGGGGTTAATGCGCTTCCAGCCAATTCTTCCCGGTGCCGGACTCCACTAAAATCGGGATCTCCATTGGGATGGCGGATTTCATCTTTTCCTCGACCAAGGGGATGAGATCGTCGGCTTCGTCGAGGGCGAGGTCGAAGACGAGTTCGTCGTGGACCTGGAGGAGGAGCTTGGTTTTGGACTTTTTCTCTTCGAGCATTTTCTGAATGCCGATCATGGCGATTTTGATCATGTCGGCGGCGGTGCCTTGGATGGGGGCGTTGATGGCGTTGCGCTCGGCGCCGCCGCGGACCATCTGGTTGCGGGCGTTGATGTCGCGGATGTAGCGGCGGCGGCCGGTGATGGTTTCGACGTATTCGTGCTTCTGGGCAAACAAAATGGTTTCGTCGAGGTAGTCCTGCACACCGGGATAGTTGGCGCGGTATTGTTCGATGATTTCCTGCGCTTCCTTGCGCGGAATGCCGAGGCGCTTGCTCAGGCCGAAGGCGGAGATGCCGTAGATGATGCCGAAGTTGACCATCTTGGCTTTGCTGCGCATTTCGCGGGTGACGTCGGCTTGGTCGACGCCGAAGACGCGGGCGGCGGTGGCGGTGTGGATATCTTCGCCGTGGATGAAGGCTTCGCGCAGGTGCTTGTCGCCGCTTAGCTCGGCCATGATGCGCAGCTCGATCTGGGAATAGTCGCAGGCGAGCAGGGTGAAGCCTTCGCGGGGAATGAAGGCGCGGCGGATTTCGCGACCCTCCTCGGTGCGGATCGGAATGTTTTGAATGTTTGGATTTTCGGAGGAGAGCCGCCCGGTGGTGGTGACGGCTTGGCGGAAGGTGGTGTGGACGCGGCCGCTTTTTGGAAGTACTTCCTGCGGGAGGGCGTCGACATAGGTGCTTTTGAGTTTGGCCAGCGATCGGTATTCGAGAATCTTCCGGACAATCTCGTGCTCGGGCGCGAGATCGGACAGTACTTCCTCGTTGGTCTGGTATTGCCCCGTTTTGGTTTTCTTGGGCTTTTCAACGAGTTTCATTTCGTCGAAGAGGACTTCGCCGAGTTGCTTGGGGGAGTTGAGGTTGAAGTCGTGGCCTACGGTTTCGTAGACGGAGGCTTCGAGGAGCTGGATTTTTTCGGCGAGGATTTCGGAATATTTCCCGAGGGCCGGGACATCGAGATTGATGCCGTTGTATTCCATCTGCGCGAGCACGGGCATGAGCGGGGTTTCGATTTCGTAGAAGACGCGTTCCTGTCCGCGCTCCTTGAGCATGGGTTTGAGCTTGCGCCAGAGCTGGAGGGTGATGTCGGCATCCTCGGCTGCATATTCGCAGAGCGCATCGAGATTGACGTCGCGCAGCGTTTTTTGCGTGCTCTTCTTTTCGCCGATGAGCGCGGTGATCGGGACGGGGGAATAGCCGAGCAGGCTTTCGGCCATGTGATCCATGTTATGGCGCTGGTCGGGATCGATGAGATAGTGCGCAAGCAGGGTGTCGAGCAGCTCACCGCGCACTTCGATGCCATTCCATTTCAGGACGCTGATATCGTATTTTAGGTTTTGGCCCACCTTGCGGACGTCGGGGTTTTGGAGGATGGGCAGGAATTTTTCCAAGGCTTGGAGGCTTTGCCCGCGGTCGGGCGGGAGGGTGACGTACCAGGCTTCGTGCGGCTCGATGGCGAACGATATGCCGATCAACTCGGCGGTGCGGACGTCTAGCCCGGTGGTTTCGGTGTCGAAGCAGACCTCGTAGCAACCGGATAGTTTTTCGGCCAGTGCGTCGCGTTCGGCGGCGGTGGTGACGAGGTGGTATTTATGCTTTACGTCCTTGATGGTTTTGAACGTCGGGACGGGCTCCATCATTTCCGGTTGCTGCGCGGCGGCAAACTCGAACAGGTCGCCCTGGCCGGACGTGGCCGCCGCTACCGCCACGGTGACCGGGGTGGGGGATTCTCCGAACAGGCGCTTGATGAGGCTCTTGAATTCCAGTTCGGTGAAAAGGAGCTTCAACTGGTTGTCGTTGCGTTCGCCAATCAACAGCTCCTCCGGGGTTTCCTTCACCGGCACGTCGCATTTGATGGTGACGAGCCGTTTGGAGAGCAGGGCCTGCTGCTTGTTGGCCTCGACTTTTTCCTTCTGCTTGCCTTTGAGCTGGTCGGTGTTTTCGAGCAGGTTTTCCACCGAGCCAAACTGGGCGATGAGCTTTTGCGCGGTCTTCGGCCCGATGCCCGGAATGCCGGGAACGTTGTCGGCGGAATCGCCCGCCAGCCCTAGGATGTCGATCACCTGTTCAACCTTTTCGATGCTCCATTGCTCGAGGATTTTCGGCACATTCAATAGTTCGCCGGAACGGCCCATGCCGGGCTTGAGCATGAAGGTGTGTTCGTCGACGAGCTGGGCATAGTCCTTGTCGGGAGTGACCATGTAGGTGTCGAAGCCCTGCTTCTCAGCGGTGCGGGCGAGGGTTCCGATCACGTCGTCGGCCTCGAAGCCGGGATATTCGAGTACGGGAATGTTGAAGGCGTTGAGCAGGTTTTTAATATGCGGGACGGCGGTGCGGACTCCTTCCGGGGTCTCGTCGCGCGTGGCCTTGTATTCGGGATATTCCACATGCCGGAAGGTTGGGCCATGGGTGTCGAATGCGACGGCGATATGCGTCGGATTGTAGGTATGCATGATATCGAGCAGCGTGTTGATGAAGCCAAAGACGGCGGAAACGTCTTCGCCGTTGGAGTTGATCCGCGGGTTGCGGATCATGCCGAAGTAGGCGCGGTAGACAACCGCCATTCCGTCGATCAGGAAGAGTTTCTTGCTCATAGTGGATTCCTTTGCGTTGCGTATTATGTACTGCCTATTGCTATTCAACTGTGAGTCGCGAATGCTACAGGCTCTGCTTTCCAATGTCTGGGAAATCCTGTATTTAATTCCCAATTCACTGGGAGGAGTTAGCCATGAAAAAAATGTTGTTGGTTGCATTGATGGTTGCGGGGATCTCGCTGGCTGCCGAACCGAAGGGCAAGTATGCCGTTGTTCTTCAGGCGGGCAACGAAACGAACGAGGGCAAGGCGCGCGCGGTTCACGCGCTGCTCTATGCCACGGAGCTGGCGGAAAAGGGATACGAGGTCGTGTTGATCTACGATGGTGCCGGAACGGGCTGGGCGAACGAACTGCGCAAGCCGGAGAATCCGCTCCACAAGCACTACGTAAAAATCAAGGAATTGGGCATGGTGGAGGAAATCTGCGACTACTGCGCGAAATCCTTCGGTGTGAAGGACGACCTCCCGGAACAGCAAAAGAAGTTGTTGGTCGGCGACTATGAAGGCCATCCGAGCCTCGTCAAGTGGATCGAACGCGGCTATCGGATTATTGTGTTGTAGAAAAGAGCCGCTGTCGTGGTGCGATCATGAAAAAAAACTTATCAACAACTCGGTAGGCGCCAAGGTGCTGGATTCGTTCGGCACTTGATGGCGGAGTTCCTCGACGGGAAAATCACGGCGAAAACGGGAGCGGCTGAGCTGGGCATCACCGAAAGGCGATTCCGGCAATTGCAATCGAGCTACCTGCAAGCCTGCGGGGAAGGCAAGGAGTCCGACTGGCAGAACCGCTTGCCGAGCTACTACCTGTCCGAATCAATCCGCGACATCGACGTAGCCAACGAACATCTGGATCAACTGCGTGCGCACCACAACGAACACGAAATCCACCGCGAGTTGAAAACGCCTCAAACCGCCCGGGGAAGGAGGCAAGCCCATCGTGCCGATGCGATACGAGAACTCGCCGGCGAGAAAGAAAAGATAGGTCGTCACGGAAATTTCAACGCACGCCTTCGGAAGCTTTAAATGCAACACGACACTTTGGTTGATTTCCTTGACACCCCTATCAAGCTTAGTCGATAAAAGCAATAAATCAACAGCTCCTCGAGATCGAGATGACATATTGAGTGGTGGCGTTGGTTAGGCACGGTGTTGAAAGCAACTCATTCAACGGGTGGTTGGATAGGTAGGTGAAGGTGGGGTTATGGCTCTTGGTTCCCAATTTCGTTGGCAGTACGTTGCCCACTGTTTAATCGACGATTTAATGTACGATTCAAGCATGGTTTTGCCCGGCATGCGGGCGTTGGGAAAGCGGTACAAGGTGAGTTTGTTTACCATCGGGCGTGCACTCCTTTATCTAGAAGAACAGGATATTCTCTCTCCGGCCCAGCAGGGTAGGAAGCGCCAAGTCAATCTTTCCAAACTCCACAGGATTGCTTCGCTGAAAAGCAGGGAAGCCAGCCGTGTTCTTTTCATTACGTCCCAGAAGAGGCCTGCCTATATAACGCGGAGCATCTATGAGGCTATTCGCAGGGTTTGTGAGATAAACAATTTTTTTCTGAGCTATGTCGAGGCTCCTGCCAGTCCTACCGGGATGAAGGATCTGTTGACTGCGCTTCAACCTCAGGGACTTATTCTCCATTTGGCTTCACACGAAACTGCGAAGGCTGTGGCCTCGCTAGGCATTCTCATTGTCGGAATTATGAGCAATTACCGTTCCTTTCCCTGCTTTTCCAATGGTCTTTTTTCCAGCCTTCTCCTGCAATCCTTCCAACGCGCATGGGAGGCGGGCCACCGTCGCATCTCGTCCCCTTCTTGGAATGTGAAAGAGAGTTTGCATGAAGATGTCGCGATGAAGCTGGAAAAATATTCCAACGAAAAGGAACTACCCTTCTCCAGAAGCTACAATCTCCCCTCCTTCCGTGGCGAAACCCCGGAAGACTATTTTGCTGCGCTTCACGAACTCTTTCGCTATACGCCTCCGAGCTGCCTCATCCTATATGATTTGAGACATTATCTGGTTGCGTCCTCCTTTTTCCTAGAGAAAGGGTTGCATATCCCTCGCGATATTTCCGTTATTATTCTTTCGGAAAACCCCTTGCAGGAAGACATTGTTCCCTCTCTTGCCCACTTCACCCTGTTTTCCAACGAGATGATAACGCAGGCTTTTCACGCCTTGCAGGAACAAATGAACGGCCTCCAGACCCGCAAGCAGCAAATATGTTTCGTTCCCGATTGGGTGCCTGGAAACAGTTTGGCAGCTCCAAGATCCTAAGTAAGAACCTCGGTTTCCCGGGATGGGAAAACCCGATCGGACCTCGCAAAATTCGATCCGGCATGCATCCAAGACCCTATTCGCCAAACAGTTCCTTTTAACGATACAGTGGCAATGCCTGTTCTTTTTGACTCCGGATTGTTTAGCGCCTACCCTGCTCTTACGGATGGCTGGGTATGTTGCACGGTGCAAATAAACTCGAGTCAATCGGAATCGGAAAGGGAGAATAAACGATATGAAAAAAAGAACACTGGCTTGGCTTTCTTTGGCTGTACTAGGCGTATCGATTCAGGCTAACGCAGCAACCATTACTCAAACGGTGGGCAATGTAGATTGGAATGCCGCCATGTGGGGCACTCCAGCCGCTGCCCCCACAGCGAGCAACGACTATGTTACCGCTACAGTTGGCAACGATCTGTTACGTCTCTCGGCGGATGGAAGCAGCTCCACTTTTGGTGGTGACAGCTTGACGGTTGTTACCAATACAAGGGCGCTTATGAAGAATGCCGAAGGCACCACCGCCACAATTAACGGCAACTTCATCATGGATGGGGGTCGCTTATCCCTCGGAGTTACCTCCAGTGCGACTCTTTCTGCCACGGAGTTTAACATCACGGCGAAGGGTGCGTGGGTGGATCAGCCCACCAATGGAAAAACATTGACGATTGATGCCATTCTTACAGGCGTGGGGAATCTGCTCATTGACTGTGAAGGCATTGCTAGCTCGACTCAAATTATTTCCTTCGGATCTGTCGGTAGCTATACGGGTGACATCACGGTCAACGAGGGTATGGGACTTGATTTTGGAGAGGATCACATCTTTGCGGGTGGGCTGGCTCTCACTGCAGCCTCGCATCTGAATGTGGATCAAACACTTAGCTTTGAGGTTGGAAAGTTGACGGTTGACGGCATTGCAATCGCCGGAGGCACCTATACGGGTGCATCCCTCGACGCTCTGGGTACAAACTTTAACAATAGCGGTGGAACCCTTATTATTGGTTCGGGCGCCCTTCCGCCTGCGGTGCCCGTTAATCTTGCCGCTACTGCCGTTGGCTCACAGATTGATCTGAGCTGGGATGCAAATACTTCGGATACAAATTTTGCTTCGTACGTCCTTTATCGCAGCACAACCGATGGAGGGCCCTATGTGGAGCTTTCCGCTGACCTGACCACAAATGCCTATAGCGATCTTGACCTGCCAACCGCCACCTTCCATTACGTGGTGACCGCCGTCAACGACGAGGGCGCTGAAAGCGCTTATAGCGCACAGGCCTCGGCCTCGGTCTCGTTCGATATTGGCATATCTATTGACGGAACCACAATGACGATTACCCTGCCGGGCGAGGCTGGGCGGGAGTACCACATCGACTACCGCGACGACTTGACAACCAGTGGTTGGACGCTGTACTCCACCCATACGGGTTCTGGTTCCCCCTTGAACATCGACATCGATATATCGGGAGAAAGCAAGCGCTTCTATCGCGCAAGAGTCCAGTGATAGGATAGCGCCAACCCATGAAAATTGCCGCCTGCAATCCTTCAGCGGCTTCTGTTTTTCGGTATATTGGCGAAGATATTCGGATTGGCATGGATGGCCGGGTACGAGGAGGTTCGTCCCGGAGACTATGCCGATGGCCGTAGCCTGCACCATGCAGCAAGTGATGCCGTCGCTGCGCTCTTCGGGGACGGGCGGCGCTCCGCGACGGCATCAGAAACAGGCCGCTCGCTGGCCGCCAGAACACGAAACAAGGAACCGCAGGTTCTCCCTTAAACTTGCCGATCAGTGGTTGAAAGTTTGGGTAGGCGTATTAAAGGGAGTGATCCAAAAAAGGAACGACAAGCAATGAATGCATACACAATAGCGGAAAACCTTTTTAAGTTAATCAGCGCCAAGGTGGTTTTCCATCGCAGGGGAACGTATCCGGTGGGGATTGCGTGCTTGTGTCTGGCGTGTGTGCAGGGCGTTGCGGCGACTAATCCCCGTTCGCTTCCCTCGGCTCTCGAGGCCGCATCCTCGGGCAGTTTTCCGGTTTTCTCGGAAAATGTTGCCGTTCCAATCCTCTATGATGCCGCCGATGCCAAGGTGGTTGAAATTGCTGCAAACTTGTTGGCCGACGATCTTGAGCGGGTGGGCGGGGTGCGACCTGACGTGGACACCACGACCGCCGGATACGTGGGGCGCGTTGTATTGGCCGGCACGATCGGCGGAAGCTCGTTTATCGACGGGCTTATTGCATCGGGCAAGATCGATGTATCCGGCATTCAAGGCCAATGGGAAAGCTATTGCATGATCCGCATCCCGGATCCGGGAATCTCAGGAATTACGGAGGCCTTGGTGATTGCGGGTAGCGACCGGCGCGGAACCGCCTACGGACTCGGTGCCGTTAGCGAGGCGATCGGCGTTTCCCCTTGGATTTGGTGGGCCGACGTTCCGCCACCCTCCCTGGAAGCGATCCATCTTGGAGGCCTCCCGCTCAACTCCGTTCCGCCGAGTGTGCGCTACCGGGGAATCTTCATCAACGACGAAGACTGGGGCTTGCAGGAATGGGCCGAGAAAAACTATGAGTCCGGGCCGGATGAAGTTAAGGATCTTGGACCGAAATCCTATGCCAAGATCTTCGAGCTGTTGCTCCGTCTCCGCGCCAATTACTGCTGGCCGGGGATGCATCCTAGTACGAAGGCTTTCAACTACTACGACCAAAACAAGGAGGTGGCCGACGATTATGCCATCGTGATGGGCTCCTCCCATGCCGAACCGATGCTCCGCAACAATGTCGATGAATGGGACGATTTTTGCTCTGCCAATGGTTATTCAACGGATTGGAACTATGCGAACAACAAGTCTGCGGTCTACGACTACTGGGATACCCGTGCCCAGGAGAACGGGGCGTATGATAGCGTCTATACCGTTGGCAAGCGCGGCATCCATGATTCCGGCATGGTCGAGGGCTCGACCACCGCCGAGAAGGCCGCCTGGCTCAACACCATCTTCACCGACCAGCGCGAGATTCTGGCCAACCGCGTCAACCCAAGTCCGGATCAAGTCCCGCAGACTTTTGTTCCCTATAAAGAGGTGCTCGATATCTACGATTCCGGTTTGGTCAACGTCCCGGACGATGTCACGCTGGTTTGGCCCGACGACAACCATGGTTATATTCGCCGTCTCTCCAACAATGCGGAACAACTACGCTCCGGTGGCGGTGGGGTCTACTATCACCTTTCCTATTGGGGTTCGCCTCAAGACTACCTTTGGCTATCCACTACCCCGCCTGCGCTCATATGGGAGGAAATGACCAAGGCCTACGACAATAATTGCCGAAGGCTATGGGTGTTCAATATCGGGGATATCAAGCCCTGCGAGATTCCGATGGAGTTCGCCCTGCGTCTGGCTTGGAATGTCGACGACCATGGCCCGAATAGCCAAATGGAATGGCTTATCGAGTGGGCCACCCGCGAATTCGGCGCCAATAGGGCGGGTGCCATTGCTTCGGTGATGAACGACTATTTCCTGCTGAACCACCGTCGGCGCCCCGAACACATGGACTGGAAAGATGACGATCCCGGCTATCCGTTACCCCATAGCGGTAAAAAATATCCCCTTTTCAGCCATGTCCATGCCGGCGACGAAGTGGCGCAGCGGCTCGAGGAATTTTCCGAGTTGAGGCAACGAGCCGATGCCATCTATGCCGCGCTTCCCGCAACCCTCCTTGATGCATTCTATCAACTGGTCGTCTATCCCGTTCGCGGCTCCGACGCCATGAACCGCAAGTTCCTGCACACTTCGCTCGCCTACCGAGGCGTGGCGCAAAAGCGCAAAAGCGTGGCGGCTGATTCCGCGGTCGCCACCAGCGCCTACAACGAGATCGGCAGCGAAACCGTCCACTACAACACCGCAGTCGCCTCGGGAAAGTGGAACGAGATGATGGACTGGCGGCCGCGACGTCTTTCGGTTTTCAATCTGCCAGACCAACCGGCTGATCCCGGCCCGCAATCGGTCGGGCTGGGGGTAGCCATTGAAGGGCGGTTGACACCTGTTTTCACCACCGATAATTCGGGTGCCACAGGGGCTTTGATCCTGCTGCATGCCGTTGATGATGCCACGCTTGCGGCACCGATGCAGGAAGCCACCCTCGACGGACGGCGCTGCACCTGGACACCCGGAACCGGCGGGTATGTCTTGGCCGGAGCCGGAGGGCGGGCAACCTATTCTTTCACGAACTCGGTGGCCGACACCTATGAGTTTCAATTCGAAGTTCGCACACCCAATCCCGAGGACGACTCATGGTGGATTGAACTAGATGGCAGCACGCCGCAGAAATGGAACGACCTCGGACTTGGCAATCCCGTCGGCTGGGAATGGGCGACATGGGACACCCGGGCTCTTGGTGTTGGCGCGCATACGCTAGTCGTGCACGAGCGCGAGGACGGGGCGGCCATGGCCGCCATCCGCATGGTTCCAACAACCACCGCGTCCGTAGAAGAAATAGGCGAGGATGACCGCTTTGTTGATTTCCAGCTTCCCGAATTCAATAGCATCACGCGCCGTAGCTTTTTCGTTGATCTCATCAACACCGAAGTAGCCCCGCTCGCCTGGAGCACCACGGTCGACGACCCGTGGGTTGTTCTTTCCGAAAGTTCCGGCGAGCTTGCGGGTGAACAGCGGCTCGACATCTCCATCGATTGGTCGCAATTGCCTGTCGGCGAAAATCTTCAATCGACCATTCGTTTCCACCAAGGCACAAACACGATCGATGTTTTGATCGCGGTGTGGAATCCGGCCACCCCGCCCGCCGCCGACTTTATCGAGGAAAACGGAGTGGTTGTTGTCGAGGCCGAGCACGTTTCCTCCTCCATACCCGGCACCGATGCAACCTGGCAATCCGTGCCAGGAATGGGCAACGGTTCCGGGGTGATGGTTGTTTCGCCTACGACCGCGCCCAGTCTATCGACCCCTGCGGAAATCCTTGCCGATGCCCCGGTGCTGGAATATTCCTTCCATTTGCGAACCGCCGGAACCCACTTGATCAAGGCCTCTTTTCTCCCGGCCCTCGCCCTCAACAACGAGCGAGGCCGTCGCTACGCAGTGTCGATCGACAGCGAAGCACCGCAGATTGCCGAACTCGTTTCAAATCCCACAGACAACGCGTGGAAACGATCGGTCTTGCGGGCGAACATCGAGGGAATCTCAACCCACGCCATTGCCACGCCAGGTCTGCATACCTTGAAAATATGGATGGTTGATCCCGGCGTGATCCTTGACCGTATCGTCATTGAGATCGAAGGAAGCAACGTTCCTTCCACCTACAATGGATTGCGGGAAACGACGACGGATCCCCACCCCACGCTGCGCATCCGGGAGGGAGAAACCTTCATCCTCGACCAAGACGCCAGCTATGGGCGGATCATCAACTACGGAACCCTCGTAATCAGCTCGTCGAACCTCTCCCTAGAGGGCGATCTCGTGAACTTCGGAACCGTGCGGATCATCGGTTCGTCGTCGATCGACGGGGGAAACGTTACCAACTTTGACTGGCTCGATACAATGGGTTGGGCAACACCCAGCCTGCCGAACTACTCGGGGTTTGGGAATATCCTAGATGCCAGCGCCTTCTATATCGATGGGTTCTGGATGGATTCGTACGGTGCCCATGTTCAGATCCCCGCCTATGAAGGGCATCGATATTCGATTTTTCGCAGCACCTCGCTTGATCCGATGGCGTGGATTCAATCCGGAACATCCCAAGATGGGACGGGAGCCTTCGGGGCACCCGTTCCATTGCTGTTTGATTGGCCAACCGATGCGACCCAAATGTTCTTCCGCGTCGAGCTTGACTGAGTCGAAACTCGTGGAAAAAGCGATCAGTCGGTAATGCGGTGAACCCATTTTTAGACAGTACCTTTTAACGATACAGCGGCAATTCCTGTTTTTTTTGACACCAGATCATTTAGCGTCCAATATCCATATGAAATCAATACCGATGCGGGAATGTTGCACTGTGCACAAACCTGATGACATCGAATAAAAGGAAAAGGAAAAGGAAAAGGAGAATACGGAATGAAAAAAAGAAACGTGGCTAGCTGATTGACTCAAGTGCCCCTGTATATAGTATGACCGACATGA
>CBDVCB010000001.1:0-79666 GCA_965372395.1 uncultured bacterium | reverse complement strand
GCGGATCAAACTCAAGAGGCTATATCCGAAGCTTTAAGGAATTCAGAGTACTAGTGCTTAGGGGAGTCGAATTTCTGAATGTACCAGGAGCCGCTTGCAAAACCTCTTGGTTTTGCGCGGCAGTTATCGGGTGCTGGTTATTGGGCTAACTGCTTTCAGAACAACGGGTTGTTCTGATTGCCAATAACTGATAACCATAAACCGGAACGGCGAAACCGGAGGTTTGAACCGGCCAACGGCCTATTTTCTACGAAAATTATGCTTCGCGGCAAGTTCCTCATAAGGAAAGAGGTTTTAATCGGATTCTTTGCCTGCACACCCGCGTGCAACCATGCAAGTGACCAGTGCGGTGAGATGAACGAAACGAGATGGCCGAAATGAGCTTGTTTTCCACATAACACCCTCCATGTTTTCCAGTTATGGATATTATTGCTTCGAGAGGGAGTAATCAACGCATAAATACATTATAATAAACTATTATATTATAGATTGTAATATTTATCACGTATTGAAAAGCCTGTTCGAGGTGATGGCGGGTTTTTGGCTAAACCTTCCGGATCATACGTGGTCTAGGACAAAAAAAGCATCCCCAAGAATGGAGTGCTTTGCAGATATTCTGTTGGTGTCCGGTCTAGTCTTTCTTCTCTTCGGGGAGTTTTCGGTAGAGGGTGGCAAGGCTGATGTCGAGTTCCTGTGCGGCCTTGACCTTGTCGCCGCCCATGGTGTTGATGACGTTCTTGAGGTATTCCTTCTCTTTGGCACGCAGGAAGGCCTTGAGCGATTTGCCCCTTTCGAATTCGCCGGTAAGTGCGGCGTTTTGGGCGCTCGGGTTTTCTTCGTAGGAAACAATCAGTTTGGAGGGAAGGGTCTCCTTCGTGATCTTGTTGTCTTTCATGAAGGTCAAGCTGTGCTGGATCACATTCTGGAGTTCCCGGACATTGCCCGGCCAAATATAGTTTTGCAGGATGGCTAGCACGGCGTTGTCCATCACGGGGAATTCGCCGTCTTCCATCTCCTGCGCGATAAAGTGCTGCGCCAGTGCAAGCACGTCGTCCGGCCGTTGGTTCAACGGCGGGATTTCAATGGAGATCACGCTGAGTCGATAGAAAAGGTCTTCGCGGAAAGAGCCTTCTTTTACCAAGGCTTCCAGATTCTGGTTCGAGGCGGCAACAATGCGTACATCCACCTCGAACTCCTCCGTTCCACCCACCTTCCGGATTTTCTTGTTCTGGATGGCGCGCAGCAATTTGGACTGGACTTGGCGGGGGATGGAGTTGATTTCGTCGAGGAAAAGGGTTCCGCCCTTGGCGGCCTCGAACAGGCCGATCTTGTTGGCGTTGGCTCCGGTGAAGGCCCCTTTAACGTGGCCGAAAAGCTCGGACTCGATCAGGGTTTCGGGAAGGGCACCGCAGTTGACGGGAATGAAGGGGCCCTCGGCGCGGGCGCTGTAGCTATGGAGCGCTTCGGCCACCAATTCTTTTCCGGTCCCGCTTTCGCCGGTCACCATGACGGTGGTTTTGGTGGGGGCCACGCGCTTGATCATTTCGCAGACGTTGACCATGCCCTCGCTTTCGGCGACAATGTTCCCGAAGTATTTTTTGGTTTCCAGATGGGCTTGGTCGCCAATCTGTTCGGCGAGCGAGCGCTGGTAGTCGAGGGCGCGCTTTACGGTGGCCAGCAATTCGTCAATCTTGAATGGCTTGGGGATATAGTCGAACGCGCCTTCCTTCATGGCTTCGACGGCGGTGGATACGGTGGCATATGCGGTAAGCATGATAACACCCACTTGCGGTCGCATTTTCCGGGTGTTTTTGAGCAGTTGCATGCCATCGACCGGCTCCATCTTGATGTCGGAGATCAGGAGGTCG
This sequence comes from uncultured bacterium, assembly GCA_965372395.1. Classification (GTDB taxonomy): domain Bacteria; phylum Verrucomicrobiota; class Kiritimatiellia; order Kiritimatiellales; family Pontiellaceae; genus Pontiella. The sequence continues at coordinate 77,798 of CBDVCB010000001.1, read as the reverse complement.
AATTGCTCCGACTGGAGCATTTTTTCGGCAACACCGCCATGTTCGGCGAGTTTTACATCGTACCCCTTGGCGATCAGTATTTTATTCAATAAACTTAGAATTGTCGGGTCGTCGTCCGCGATCAGAATTTTGGCCATTCTCTAAACCTTTTGCTATGGTGTTTAAACGGCCTATATAACCATTATTTTCGTCAATGGAGTCAAGCTTAATGATGGAAAGAAGGTCGGTGGGGGAAAATTCTGCAAAGTCGACGAAATTCTTGACGACGGAGTCCATTTGTTCGGCGGCGTCGGCAATGTGGGCGAAGAGTTCGGCTCGGTCCCTGCGGCGTGGGCTGTTGGGCAGCCAGTCTGCGGCCGTTGCTTTTTTCTCATAGTGCTCCAGCAGTTGGATCGATGCCGAAATGGCGGTGAGCGGTGTACGTATCTCATGGGCCATTTCCCCGGCAATGCGCGTTGCCGTGGTGATCCGCTCAACCTGTTTCAATTGATGTTCGAGTTCCAACGGATGGGAGAGATCGGTGAATACGAGCAGGGTAGCTGCGCATTTGTTTTGAGGTGCGTTCGTGTTTGCAAGAGCTGTAGCCGGGAGTTTGATGTCGGCTGTGCGGTAGGAGACGGGAAGGGGGGAGGTGCCGGGACGTGCAAGGTAGGCCGTGGTACCGTAGATGTCTTGGCAAATGGCGGTTCCCGTTGTGCAAAGCTCGATGAAGGTCTGGTTGCAAAGTTCTGCTTCGGGCGCATTTGCCATTTTGCAAGCGGATGGATTGGCGAAGACAATTTGTCCTTGGCTATCCAGCATGAGAACCCCCGCCTGCAGGTTCCCGAGCAAGGTGTCGGCGGTCTCCTTTGCGTCGTTTTTGTGCTGGCTGATGTAGTTGCAACGTTTTGAGACATAGATGCTGACCAATCCAAAACAGGCAAACGTGAGAATGCGCAATAGAATCGCCGGATAAATGGCCTGGGGTTCGACCGTGTTTCCGTCGGGGAGGTATTCCACAATCATGTTTTGCGAGAGCAGGGTGGCCATCAACAGATAGGTGACGATACCAAGAAATGTGATATGGGCGGCCTGCCTGGGTGTCCCGACCATGCCTGCGGAGAGGATCACCAGCGGATAGAGCAGGGTCAGGTCGCTGTTGATGCCGCCGGTAAAGTAGATCAGCCCCGTTACCAGAACCAAATCGACCAAAAACTGGAGCGAGGCAAACTGAGTTGAGCGCAGCTTGCTTCGCAACCATAGGGAGTAGGGGATGGTGATGATGAATGCAAATCCCATGAAGGCGTAGAACACTGCGTCGTCATTGGGCATCGCGAGCGATAGCAGCACCAGCAACCAGAGGAACGCCAGGCGTGCCAGCAGGATGGCTGTCAGTTCGGGCCACGAGGCAGTATGGTTGGGTTCCCTCATCATTCAGCTTTTCCTACATCACGATTTCGCTCATCTTGAAGATCGGAAGGAACATGGCAACCACGACCGTACCAATGATCGCACCGACGAAAACCATCAGTAATGGTTCGATCAGCGATGTGATGCTGGCCAGCATGGTTTCCACTTCGTTGTCATAGAACTCGGCGACCTTGTCCATCATCTCTTCCACCTGGCCGGTCTTCTCGCCGGCGGAGAGCATGTGGACAAGCATGCGGGGATAGTATTTGTTGGGCTCCAGCGCCTTGGAGAGCGGTTCGCCTTCCTCGATGGTTTTCCGGGCTTTCAGGAGAGAGTCTCCGATCACCCGGTTTCCGGTGGCCAAGCCGACGATTTCGAGCGATTCAACGATTTGCACCCCGCTGTGCATGAGCTGTGCAAAGGTTGAGGCAAAGCGCCCCACGGCAATCTTGGTGGCCAGTTCGCCTACGCCCGGCACCTTTAGCTTGAGTTCGTCGATGACGTACTGCCCCCTGTCGGTCTTGTAGTAGCGCTTGAAGGCGTAGATGGATCCGGAAACAAGGGCTATTGCGATATACCAATACGTGGTTAGCCAGCCGCTGAAATCGAGCAGGCCTTGCGTCAATCCCGGCAAATCCGCCCCGAAGTCGGAAAACATGGCGACGAATACCGGAAGAATGAACATGATCAAAGTGGTGGCCAGGAGAATGGAGACGATCAGCACCACGCTGGGATACATCATGGCCGACTTTACCTTGGCGCGGATCCGGTTGCTGGACTCCAGAAATGTGGCCACGCGGGCGCAGGTGTCGGGCAGGATGCCGCCGACTTCCCCCGCGCGCATCATGCTGAGGTAGAGGTCGTCGAAGATGCTGGGGTAGAACGCCAGCGACTCGGAATACATGGCGCCACCCTCGACCCGCGTACGGATGCCGAGGATAACCGGCTTGAAGTTTTTATCGTCGGTCTGCTCTTCCATGGCGATGAGCGTTTGAACCAGAGGCATGCCGGCGGAAAGCATGGCTGACATCTGCCGGGTGAATAGCGAAAGCTCCTTGAGCCTTATTTTACGCGCGCCCCGTACGATCGGGAGTGCACCCTTCGCCTTGATTTTGTGTGTGGCCATAGTCTTTTCCTCTAGTGTTCGCTGGTTACGCGCATGATTTCTTCAATCGTTGTGAGACCGCTTCGTACCCGGTCCAGTCCGGCTTCGCGCAGGGTGCGCATCCCGTTCTGGATGGCAATCTTGGCAATCGCATCGGCTTCCGTGTTGTTCAAAATGGTTTTTCGGAGAATCTCGTCCACCAGCAGGATTTCCATGATGCCGCCACGGCCCTTGTAGCCGATGGTGTTGCATTTCGGGCAACCTGCCGCTTGATAGAATTGGGTATCGGCTAGATGCTCGGGATCGATACGGTTTTTCTTCAGGGTTTCCATGGGAATGTCGATCTCCTTCTTGCAGACCGGGCAGAGTTTGCGGAAGAGGCGTTGCGCCTGCGTGAGCAGTAGCGAGGAGGCCAGCATAAAGGGTTCGATACCCATATCGATTAAGCGGGCGATGGCGCCGGCGGCATCGTTCGTGTGTAGCGTGCTCAAGACCAAGTGGCCGGTCAGCGCGGCCTCGACGGCAATCGTCGCGGTTTCCTTGTCGCGGATCTCCCCGACCATCAGCACGTCCGGGTCTTGGCGGAGAATCGAGCGGAGCGCGGCGGCAAAGGTCAGACCCACGGTCGGGTTGATCTGTACCTGGTTGATGCCTTCGAGTTGGTATTCCACCGGGTTCTCGGTGGTGATGATATTAGTTCCAACGACGTTCAATTCCTGCAGGGCCGAATAGAGGGTGGTCGTTTTTCCGCTGCCGGTCGGGCCGGTTACGAGGATCATGCCATGGGGCTGGGCGAGGGCGTAGGCGAAATTATCCAGGGAAAGCTGGTCGAGCCCCAATGCGCCCAGATTCGGCGCGAGGGAGGTCTTGTCGAGAATACGCATCACGACCTTTTCGCCATGCACCGTGGGCAGGATGCTCATGCGGACATCCACTTCCTTGCCGAGCGCCTTGATCTTGAATCGGCCGTCCTGCGGAATGCGTCGCTCCGCAATATCGAGGTTCGCCATGATTTTCAGGCGCGAGGTGATTGCGTTCTGCAGGTTCTTCGGCGGGCTGGGGATTTCAAAGAGCATACCGTCGACGCGGTTGCGCAAGCGCACCGTTTTTTCCATCGGTTCGATATGGATGTCGCTGGCCCCCTTGCGCAGGGCTTCGATCAGAATCGAGTTCACGATGCGAATCACCGGGGCTTCGCCTGCGGTTTCGAGCAAGTCGTCAAGGTTGGCGTCCTCGATGCTGTCCTGCCCGACCTCAACCTCGCCTTCTTCGGCCATGTCCTTAAGGATGTCCTCCAAGGCCTGGGCGGGTTCGTTGGCGATGGACTCAAGGGCTGCGCTGATCTCTTTTTCGAGGGCGATCATGTGGTCCAGCTCCATGTCGGTGCTGGAGGCAATAATGTCCCGGCTGACAATGTCGAAGGGGTCGGCCATGGCAATGGACAGGCGCGACCCAAGCTTGCTGATGGGCAGGGCCTTGAGTTCTTTCCATTTATCCTTTTCCATCAAATCCACGAGCGAGGTGTCGGGCGTAAAAGTGGCCAGGGAGATCGGGCGGATGTCAAGGTATTCGGCGGTGGCCAAGGCCATGTCGGTGTCGGAAACCACGCCTTGTTCAACCAATAGCTGTTCAAGCGGGACGTGGGTTTGCTCCGCTTCCTTTTCTGCCTCGGCATAGACATCCGCCTCGATCGGGCGGATCTGCTTCAGGCAATCCATTAGCCTTCTGTTGTTTGTGGTCATGCTGTTTTCCCATTATCCGTAAATATTTCGTTGATGACCTTAGTAAGCAATAGTCATGCCGACCGATGTCAAAAGCGTAATGCGCATCACAATAACCAGACGTTGTTCGCGGCGGGATGCAGCGGAGCTGAATCTGGCCTATATAATGCTTTCCGGGTATGTGGATTTAATTAGGAGAAACGGAAATGGCAGACGAAAAACAACCGATGGATAGCGATTTGGCCGATAGCATTGCGATGCTGGAGCAGATTCTCGAAGTGATGCCGCAGGATGCCATGGCCCTCAAGGCGCTCTACAATGCATATTCCCAATGTGGTCTCCGTGATCGTGCATTCGAATATCTGGGATTGCTTGCCGATGTGGCCTATGCCGGCAACGATGCCGAAACGCTCAGGTTTGTGGTCAGGCACATGAAGGAGTTCGAGGAAGAATATCCCTCCGAAACCGCAGCGCATCTTGCCCGGATCCGCACGCTGGCATCCTCCGCCACCGAAGCATCGGAGGCACCCCAAACGGCGGCATCGTCTTCCGCGGCCACCGATGCCGACATTAGTGAAGAACTTGCACTGGCGTGGAGGCTTTACGAGGAAAACCAACTTTCGCAGGAGGAATATTCCAGTATTCTGAATGATCTCACCGAGGTGTCGTCGAAAGAACTCGATGTCCCCATAAGCGTCTTGCATGTGCTTGGCGACCGCGGCTTTTCCCAGATGAACCGCATCATGAACTATCTGTCATCTCGCTCGGGCATTCCTTGCATTTCGCTCTCGAATTTTGAGTTGTCGGAGCAGGTGGGCAGTGTTTTACCGTTGGATGTTGCCGCACATGGCGGTGCCTTGCCCTTTGGTTTTTTTGGGAACGACCTGCTCGTAGCCGTGCTCAACCCATTCAACAGCGTACTCATGGATAAAGTGGAAACCTCCAGCGGCCATCGTTGCCATGCCTATTTGGTTTCACCGGCGGACTATGATGCGGCGCTCGACAAACTGCGCGGCATGGATGCAAGTGCCGTCTAGTCGGTCATTTCCACAATCAGGGTTTTGGTTTCACCCTTGTATTCGACCAGCACTCCGTAAGAGAGGATTTCCACCAGTGTTACGCCGCCGCTGATCGTGCTGCCTTCGATAATATGTTTTCCGTTGATGATGGCGAAGCCGCCTTCGCCATCGGCGGGCAGCCCGAATCCCGCCAGTTTCAGGCGGGGCCAGCGTACGGAGCCATTGCCGTTTTTCGAGAATAGGTTCTTGAGGTTGAATCCCGACGGTTTGGCTGCGGTGTCCGGGGTGTCGGCGGGGGAATCCGCAGATAGGGCTTTCGGGGAGGTTGCGCTGAGTTCCTGCTCTGCCCGGTTGCTGGCGAGGTTGCTTTTTGCCATCTCCAAAACACGGGTCAGGCCCGAGATGGATTCGCCATTCTCGACGGTTCCTTTGAACCCATAGTGGATAAACATGGCACTGGTTAGAAGCAAGCCGCCGATCAGCAGCAGAATCGTGATGAACATCACGCCCGCCGGCGATGCTGCTTCGGCGTTGTCTTTTTCATGAAGGGTGGGCTCATTGTTCAATTCAATCACGGTCGGCTCCTTGGAAGCAGGTTCGGGCGAAAAGTAAAACCGCGCATATCTTTGGTAACGCGATGGTTTTTGGCAAGAGGTAAATTGAGGGATCATTATGGCATGGAGGATGCTTAAAGGCTTTCACGCCTTGCGGGAAGAGGCCGGTATGGATCGGTCGGGCAAGGTCGGATTTATGGGATGTTCCGCTTTTTGAAGGAAGAAGCATTTAGATGAAAGAGATGAAAAAAGTACTGAAAGCCAGTCGTGCGCAGCAGAGATCCGTGGATCTGGTTGGCGTCGACTTTTCCACAACCGCCACCAAGGTGGTGCGGCTGAAGAAAAGCAAGGATGAAATCTCCTTGATGGGTATCGACCTGCTGCCTGCGGTGGATTTTAGCATCGCCGCCCAGCGGGTGGAACTGCCTCGAAACCTTGCCGCACACTATGCTTGTCTGGCCTATAGCGGGCCATCGGCGATTGTACGAATGGTGAATGCTCCGCTTTCAGGCGATGAAACCACCATTCCCGATAATCGGTTGCGCGAGTTGTTGAATGCAAAGGACGACTACCGGGTGTCGGCCAAATTGATCAAGAAGGGGAAGGGCAGGCAGGATTCGAATTTTCTGGCCGCTGCCATCCCGGCAGACGATGTGGACTTCCTTCTCAACATGTTTCCTGCGGGACCGCCAGCCCCGGCATCGCTGGAAGTGGCCGGTCTGGCGTTTATTCCGGCCTTCCTCCATGCCCGGGCCGACGAGGCCGGAAGAGACGCGGTCTGCCTGATTGAGGCGGGTGAATCCGGCAGCTATTTCGCTTTCCTGAACAAGGGTGTTGTGGTGCTGGTGGGTAAATTTGATTCGGGCGGGGCAAGGATGCGGGGCAAGGTGGCTGAGGATCTGGGTGTGGATGATGAACTCGCCGGTACCATTATGGCCGATCGCTCGATCAATATTTCCGCGGCGGTGCTCGATGTGATGACTCCGTTTTTGAAGCAGCTGTCGATTTCCAAGGACTTCATTGAGCGTCATCAATCCTGCCGGGTTTCAAAGATCTATGTATCGGGCGGGGTGAGTCTGTTCTCACACTGGACGGAGATGGTAGAGCAATATCTTCATACCGAGGTCATTCGGTGGGATCCGTTTGAAAACATCCAATGCAACCTCGAACATTTGACGGACGAACTTGCGCAGCAAGCACCGCGCTTTGCCGCGGCGGTCGGAGCGGCGATCGGCGGGATCGGAGAGTTATGAAGTATCCACGTGTAAACCTGTTGAAGAGAAGCGAACAACGCTACCAAGGTGCGGTAAGCCGCCGGTTTTTGCTGGTGAGCATCGTAGTGACGCCCATCTTGTTCATCACGATTCTTAGTGGAGCGAAGTTGATCCAATATACTGCGGTGCAATCGAGCTTGAAGTCGAGCGGTGAGGTCTGGGCCAGTCTCAAGCCGCGTCTGGCGTTTTGTAAAAACGAGCAACGCAGCTTGGCGGCCAACAGACGGGCCATGGAACTGATTGCCGGCTGGCAAGGTACGCAGGTGCCGTTTTCCAAACTGTTGGCCGAGATGCAGGATTCGATTCCTGCAAGCATCCAACTCTCGCGGCTTGCAATCCGTGGCGAGTCGGAAACATCCATCTATGACAAGCCCGAGGATTTTACTCTGGACTACACCTTGACGGTTCAGGGCGTGGCACAGGGGGAGCGGGCCGAGGATGTGGTTATTGATTTGCGCAAGGATCTGCTGAAGACGGAGTACATGGGAGCCACATTCGATTCGGTCAAGCTTGGCTCCATGCGCAAGCGTACCGGAAGGGGTGGGCAAACCATGCGGGAGTTCAGCTTGGTTGGGTCGGGTGCGGAAGGGGGCGGACAATGAATTTAAAGGATCTAACCAAGGGGCAGAAGCAGTACATTGCGTTGGGCGGCATGGGTGCGGTCGTTCTGGCGGGCATTCTCGTTTTTGGAATCAGGGTCAGCCTGTCCTCTATTACGACGGCCAAATTGGAACTGGATGACCTAATGGGTAAAATCGAAAGTGCCGATCGGGCGCTTTCCAGGCAGGACCAGATTAGGCAGGAGTTTGCAGAAAGCATGGGTGCGCTCAAGGCGTATTTGCGCGATGCCCCGCCAGCCCAAAACTACTATTCATGGGCCACCGAAACCATCTATGCCAAGGCGCGGTTGGCCAACCTTGAAGTCGATGCAATCGACGAGCAGACCCGCCCGGGAATCGCCCCCGAAGGCGACAAAATGCTGAAGCTGGAATCATACTCGTTGCGCATTACCGCCCACGGAGGATACGACGCCCTGAAGCTCTTCCTTGAATTGATCGAGAAGAACCACCCGTTGGCGCGGGTGATTACGGTGGATATCAGCACGGGAACGGGCCCGGAAATCCACGACATGCAATTGGTGATCCAGTGGCCCTTCAACCTAGGCGCGGTTGGCGATGCATGGGCCGATATTGTTGTGAAACAACAGATTGCCGAAAACCCCGAGCCAATGGAAGTTGGCCAGCAGGCCGCTTCCTTCAAAAAGATGCCGGTTCCCCCGCCTCCCCGATCGGGATCAATGACGGTGGAACCTGAGCCTTCGAAGGAGTAGACCGATGAAAAACATCGAAAAAACAGTGCTATTTAAAACCCTGCATGGATATCTGCTAGCCACTTTCCTGATGGGGGTGGCCGGGGTGTTTCCACAGCTATCCATGGCGGAATCGAATGATGGCAGGATTAATGCTAAGGAAAACGTGGTTTCTGTGAAGCGCGATCCATTTTGGCCGGTGGGCTATACGCCCGAAGGGGAGGGGGATCCCACCGAAATCACGCCGAAACAAGGGGTAGGTAGCAGTGATGATTGGGATGAAGCAATGAAGCAAGTGATTATAAACGGGGTAAGCAGCCGTGCCGATAATGAATATATTGCGGTGATCAACAACGAGGTGAAAAGCGTTGGCGAATCCGTTTCCGCCTGGCTTGGGGGCACACGCTATACATGGGTGGTTGATAGCATCACCCCTCCCGGATCAGTCAAGTTGCGGCGTCATGCAGTCGAATAGAAAAACAGTGCAATCAAATAGAAAAGGAAAGGTAGCGACAATGAAAATGAAAAACAAAGCGAACATATGGGGAGTCCTGGTGGCGACAAGTTTTACAGCGTCGTTTGCCTTGGCCCAGAGCGGTATTGCCGATGACGAGTTGTTGAAGATGCTCGCCGGCATAGCCACCAATGAAACCGCCGCAACGGTGGCGGAGCCCGACGCGCAACCTGATATTGCTCCCGTAGAGGAAGTGGATGGCGCAGTTGTCACCGACGTGGTTGCGGATCCCGTGGTTGCCGAAGAAGCGGCCGCAGAAGTCGTGGTTGTCGAAGAAGCGGCTGCAGAAGCCGGGGTTGCTGAAGAAGCAGTTGTGGATCCCGTGCTTGAGGAGGCCGAACCTGTCGAAGAAGGTGAAGTCGACGTCTTGGGCATGGCTTCCTTGGGCGATGGTGCTACAGATGCTTCCGGCGACTTGATTTCCGTGCGCCTAAGCAAGGTGGGTTTAGAAGAGGCCATCAATCTCTTTGCACAGCTTTCCGGTGCAAACATCATCGTACCCGAACTGACGGAAGCCGCGAAGATTTCCGTTAGCCTCAAGGATGTCGAGTGGCGTCCGGCACTACAGTCGATCCTCGATGCCTACAACTACGAGCTTTATCAGCGGGTGTCCGGTTCCAACGTATTCAGCGTTCGCCGCCGTCCGGTTGGCGCGCCCGAACCGCAGGTTGTGGAAACCTTCAAGTTGCGCTACGCCACGGTGCCGAATGCCGCCGCGCTTATCCGCGAGTTGCTGCCCGAAGATGCCAAGGTGTCCGAATTTGCCTCGCGCAACATGATCGTCGTGAAAAGTTCGGAGTCGAGTTTGAGCGAAATTCGCACCGTGTTGCAGACGATCGACATCGTCCGCCAGCAAGTCTTCATCGAGTCCAAGTTCATGGAACTCAACGACCAGGCCCAGAAAGACCTCGGGATCGACTGGCAGGTGCTCCAATCGTATCAGGCCAGTGCCAGAACGCTGAACTCTGCCTTTACCAAAACAGACAAAGATGGCACAGCGACCTCCCGTCTATTCGACATGGGAGGAACGCAAACCGAGGTAGCTGGCGCTCCGCAGTTTATCGAGCAAGGTACTGGTAGTGGAACCTTTGAGAGATATCAGGAAATTCTCCCCTCCACGACAAAAACAACAGAGAAGGCTCTCTCCCAGATTTCAACGGCTGTATTGAGTGCTGACGACTTTTCACTGGTGCTCAGTGCGCTCGAAGAGAACAAGGGCGTAAACGTGGTCTCCAACCCGAAGATTATCGTGGCCAATGAAGAGCTGGCGACTATTTCGATTATTCGCAAGGAGCCAAACCTCAATCAGGATCGCCAGCAGTCATTGAATGACCAGCCGGACACGATTACCTACACGCTTGACGAAAAAATGCCGTTCTTTGAATTCGGCATCAAGCTGGAGGTGACTCCTTCCATCAACACCTCGAGCAATATTACGGTGAAAATCGTTCCCTCGCTTACCCGCAAGGTAGGGGAGAAGAAGGATAATACCCAAGACAACGATCTGATCTCCTATCCCATCATCGATGAAAAGACCATCGAGACCGTCTTCAACCTAGCTAGTGGCCAGACGGCAGCCATCGGTGGCCTTACGGAAGTGGAAGACTCCGATATCGAACGCAAGGTCCCGCTGTTGGGAAGCATCCCGTTTCTTGGAAGGCTCTTCTCTTGGCAGCAGACCATTCATTCCCAGAAGGAAACCGTCATCTTTGTGACGGTTGCCTTGGCCAATACGCAGGATATCAATGCGGAAAGCGGCATACCTGAAGATTCCGAACTGGCCCGTCGCCGGATCATCAGGGATCTCAACGCAAAGGCACTGCGTGAGCAAGGCCGGAAATACTACGAGGCCGAAGAGGACGATAAGCTTGATGATATGCTCAAGGAGATCGACATCAAGGAAAACAGACGCATTGAAAAACGCGCCAAGAAAACCGAGGTGGCCTCCAACTAACCATTCTCCCGAACACCTCCAGACATTGGCGCAAGGAATCCTCCCGCCTTCCCAATGCCTGGAAACCTTTTATGCAGGGCGCCCCAAAGCTTCGGGGTGCCTTTTTTTTGGAAAAACCGAAGGGAGCTTGACCGGGCGCGAAATCTAGTGCAAGGATGCCGCCTTTCCTAACCCAAACCAAAACATAACCCGAGGACGGTATGTAATGAGCGATTGGATCGGCCATGAATGTGGTATTGCCGCAGTACGCCTGCTGAAGCCCTTGGGCTACTATGTCGAAAAATACGGCACACCGATGTATGCGGTGAACAAACTCTCGCTGTTGATGGAAAAACAGCACAACCGCGGGCAGGATGGTGCTGGCGCCGCCGCCATCAAGTTGGACATGCCGCCCGGCGAACCCTATATCTTCCGTACCCGCTCCGCCGACAAAAACCCGATCATGCAGGTGCGAAACCGCATGGTGCGATCCTTTTCCGAGGCTCGCGAAAAGCATCCGGATAAATATCAGGATGCCGAATGGGTCAAACGCAATGTCCTGTTTGCGGGTGAACTGCTCCTGGGCCACCTGCGCTACGGCACCCACGGCGCATCCGGCGAATCCTTCTGCCACCCCTTCATGCGCCAGAGCAACTGGATGACCCGCAACCTGGTGCTCGCCGGTAATTTCAACCTGACCAACAACGACGAGCTATTCGATATGCTTGTGGAACTTGGACAGCATCCGCGCAACAAGGCCGACACCGTCATGGTGCTCGAAAAGATCGGCCACTTCCTCGACGAGGCCAACGATTTTCTCTTTCGCAAATATCGCAAGGAGGGGCTGACCCGTGCCGAGATCACCGAACGCATTATCAAGGAACTCGATATCTACCGTATCCTCAAGAAGGCCAGCCGCTCGTTCGACGGCGGCTATGTGATGGCCGGGATGATCGGCCACGGCGACCTTTTCGCCTTGCGCGACCCCGGCGGCATCCGCCCGGCGTTCTACTACCAGGACGACGAAATTGTTGTGATCGCTTCCGAACGCCCGCAGATCCAGACCGCGCTGAATGTGCCGATCGATTCCGTCAAGGAGATCAAGCCCGGCCACGCGCTGGTGGTCAAGCGCACCGGCGAGGTGCAGCACGAGATGGTCAACAAACCCGAGGCGGTCACGCAATGCTCCTTCGAGCGCATCTACTTCTCGCGCGGTACCGACAGGGATATCTACCAGGAGCGCAAGAACCTAGGCCGCTCGCTGGTGCACCGGGTCCTCGATGCCGTCGACTACGACCTCGAAAACACCGTCTTCTCCTTCATCCCCAACACCGCCGAAACCGCCTTCTTCGGTCTGGTCGAAGGCGTGAAGGATGCGGTAGGGGAGCGGATGAAGTTTCACCTCCTCCAAGAAAAAAACCTCACCGCCGCACGCATCGACGAGCTGCTCTCGTTCCAGCCCCGTGTTGAGAAGATCATGACCAAGGACGCCAAGCTGCGAACCTTCATCACGGCCGATACCGACCGCGAAGAACTCGTCGCGCAGGTCTACGACACCACCTACGGCGTCATCAAGCCCACCGACACCCTCGTGGTGCTCGACGACTCCATCGTGCGCGGAACCACCTTGCGCACTAGCATCCTGCGCATCCTCGACCGCCTTGGCATGAAGAAGGTGGTGATTGTTTCGTCCGCGCCGCAGATCCGCTATCCGGACTGCTACGGCATCGACATGTCGAAGATGAAGGATTTCATCGCGTTCGAGGCCGCTGTGGAACTCGCCCGAGAAACCGGCCGCGACGGGCTGCTCGAAGAGATCTACCAAGCCTGCCTGGAAAACGAAAGGAAGCCGCGTGCCGAGGCGCAGAACCAGGTGATCCGCCTGTTCGATCTTTTCAACGCCGCCCAGATTTCCAAAAAGATTGCCCAGATCCTTACGCCCTCCGGAATGAAGGCCAAGGTGCAGATCATCTACCAGAACATCGAAGGCCTCCGCGAAGCCTGTCCGGAGCACACGGGCGACTGGTACTTTACCGGCAACTATCCCACCCCCGGCGGCCACCGGGTCGTCAACCGCTCCTTCATCAATTTCATGGAGAAGAGCGACGCCCGGGCCTATTGATCCGGTTGCTTGCCGCGGCAAAGCAAGGGGTAGAAGACCATGCGCGGGCAGAGGAAGACGGCGACCAGCGCGATCAACAGGCCAACCCAGCCCTTTGTGGAGACCACAAATAGCAGCGGCAAAATAACGGAGATGCCGAACAGCATCCATCCCGTGAGCAACCCCTTGATGTGACGCCCCATGATTTGCGGCACGTTGAAAAAGAGGTCGAACACCCAGTGTTCCAGTAGGGCACCGTGTTCCCCAAATACCGGAACAATGTGCACCAGCGACGTTGCGCGGCGGCTGACCATGAAGCGTGAGAGGTGCGGGTAGGTCGTGGTCATCTGTAGTGGAAAGGCGAGATAACCAATATATTTCACGAACGAGAGCGGGCAGGCCACGAGATAATCGCGCCAGTTGCGCTCGCGGATCATCAGATACACCACATAGAATCCGCGGCAGAGCGATCCGGGTGAGATTGGCGTGACCTGGAAGAGGGCGATGATCCCGGCAAAAGCCAGCGAGGCTTCGGCCTTTGAGCCCCCCTTGCCCAGCACGTAGGCAAAGACAAACCCGCCGGTAATCACGCTGACAATCTGCGTGATGGGAATCGTGCAGAAATGCACCGCCATGCTTTTGAGGTACTTAACGATGAACGGCTCCTTGATGATGGAGACGATATGGTCGTGTTCCTCCTTGGAGAGCATGCCGTCCTTCTCGCCCTCGGCCACCTGGTCGAGGAACCACTTTTCGCGGAACGCCTCGTCTATGGCAAAGTCGTAGATAAACTTGAAAAAGGCGGCGATTCCGTTCCACGCAATCAGAGGGCGGATGGCTAGGCGGTGCAGGCCGATGGGCAGGAGGCCGACGGTGAAACGTTCCATGAAAAACAGGCCGGGTTTTTCGGCGAGCTTGCGGGTGCGCGTTTCGTCGGTGCGCCCGGCGCGGTGCCACCCGATCAGCTCGTGCGCGGCGCGCGCTTTCAATGCGGCCTTGAAATAGGCCGGTTTTGTGAAGATGCCGAGCATGTGTTTGCGGAAGGCATTACTGCCCCAGCGTTGGCGAATCATTTTTCCAAGGATCGGAATTGCGCCGAGCAGATGGAAGAGCGCGAAACGCAGGCCGCCGGTGCGCAGCTTTTCGGCAAAGGCTTCGTCGACGAGATCGTCGGCTTCATATCCCTCGACGAGTCCGGCGATGATGTCTTTCTGCAATTCCCGGTCAAACGTCGGACGCAGGCCGTGGTGGGTGATGTCGAGTAGCGAGCGGCGGTAGGCGCGATCCTGGATCTTCAGCTCGTCGATCATGGGTTGCACGTCGGCAAACTCGTCAGGGTGCTGCGCAACGTAGGTTTCCATCTTGGAAAGGTCGCAGCGGTCGAACTGTACAAGGGTGTGGCGTTTGAAGAGGCCATCGAAAATCAGCTTAAAGTCGCCGGGGCTCATGGGTAGCCAAGGGAGGAGGGCGAGTCCGGCGCGGAAGTCGATGGCGCAGAGGCCGCCGTCTTCGGTGTCGGTGCGCTTCATGCAATTGGGCTGGCTCTTCATGGTCGACCACTCATACTGCCGGGCAAATTCGGGCGCGCCCATTTCATGCATCAGTTCGACCATGCCGGCCATGAAGCGGCGCTTGTCCACAAACTCGGGGCTGCCGGTATCGGCGAGGTCGATGTTGCGCCAGTCGCGGCGGGTAGTGATATTGTCGTCGGCTTCGAGCTTCCACATGCGGCCTTCGACCCATTCGGTGATCTCGCCGTAGGCATTGAGGTTGGCGTCCCAGAACGAGGCGTAGGCATCCTTGACGGCGGTTTCGCGGCCAAACTTGACGAGGCTGGCGCGGCGAACGAGCTTTTGCCAGGCGAGCCCGGCGCGGCAGGCGCCAAGGTTGACCTGAGAACTGAACGGCCCCTGGAATGCGAGCCAGTACGTGGTGTTGCGGAACCAGCGCGAAAAGGAGCTGGGCGGAATGACGATCTTGATGGCGTAGAGCTTGCCGATTTCCAGCCCCGGGATATTTTCCCCCTCGGGAAGTTCAAGCCCCGTGAGTTTGCAGCGGTAGACCTGCCCGGCAAAGCCGCCGCCAAGGAATTTGTCGACCGTCAACTCGGCCGTTCCTTCGATGGCGGGGAAGACGCCGGTGATCTTGATGGGAAGCACCGTGCCGTTTTCATAGCGGACGGGCCGGTGCCGGATCTCCAGCTGCGGGTCTTCCGCCCTGCGTGCCAGCTCTTTGCAGAGTTCGGATGAATATTCTTTTTTCGCCATGTTTCCCCAGTTTGGTGCAGTACAAAACAGGAAAAAAGGTTGCCAAAATCGGCCTTTGAAGACAAACCCTATAAGGAGTAAATGTTCTGAGGGCCATAGCGCTGAATATTGAGCGATTGCTGGGCAATTTCACTTGCACGTCCAATCGGGTTGAAGCATATTACCGCGATCTTCAGGGCAGGGTGGAATTCCCGACCGGCGGTGACAGTCCGCGAGTTTTTCCAAATTTTGGAACGGCACGATGCAGCGAAATTCTGCAACCGACAGTATAGTCTGGATGGAAGAAGATGAACGGACGTATTGTGCCGTCGAGAAGACCCTGTAGACGTATGTTCTTCAGGGTTTTTTATTTGAAAGGATAAAAGTATGAGTAAAGATATATTCGATCCGATCGAGGATGTGATCGAGGCATTCCGCAACGGCGAAATCATTGTGATGACCGACGATGAAGACCGTGAAAACGAAGGCGATCTAGTCTGCGCCGCCGAAATGGTCACACCTGAAACCATCAATTTCATGATCAAGTATGCACGTGGCCTCGTTTGCGTACCGATGGAGGAAGAGATGCTCGCACGCCTTGGTCTCGCGCACATGGTTCCGGCGCATTCGTCGGACAAATACCATACCGCTTTCATGGATTCGGTGGATGTCCGCGAGGGCACCACTACGGGGATTAGTGCCACTGACCGATCCAACACGGTACGGGCGTTGATTGACGAAAAAAGCCAGGCGGCCGACTTTATCAAGCCGGGCCACATGTTCCCGCTAAAGGCGATGCCTGGAGGGGTGCTGGAACGCGCCGGCCATACCGAAGGCACGGTCGATCTCACCCGCATCTGCGGCATGAAACCCGCTGGCGTGATCTGCGAGATACTGCGCGAGGACGGCGAAATGGCGCGCGTTCCCGAGCTACGCAAATTTTCCGACGAGCATGGACTGAAAATGACGGCGGTGTCGGAAATCGTTAAATATCGCTATACCCACGAATCGCTTGTCCAAGCGGAACGGGAAGTCAATATGCCGACCGATGCCGGGCCGTTCCGGCTGTCGCTCTACAGTTCGCTGGTTGATAACAAAGACCATCTGGCCTTGGTGTGCGGTTCTCCGGAATCTGGAAAAATCCCGCTGGTTCGCATGCACAGCGAATGTCTCACCGGCGATGTGTTCCACTCGATGCGGTGCGATTGCGGGGCACAATTGCATGCCGCCATGCAGGCCGTTCAGGCGCATGGCTATGGTGCCATCGTCTACATGCGCCAGGAAGGCCGCGGTATTGGACTGGCCAAGAAGATCCACGCGTATGAGCTGCAGGAAAAGGGACTGGACACGGTCGAAGCCAACGAACACCTCGGTTTCAATGCCGACCTGCGCGACTATGGAATCGGTGCGCAGATCCTCAACGACCTGGGCATGAAGAAGGTTAAACTGCTGACCAATAATCCGGCCAAGATCAAGGGGCTGGATAAGTATGGGATCGAAGTGGTCGAACGCGTTTCGCTCGTACTTCCGACCCACGAGCACAATGTCGACTACATCGCCACCAAGCGCGACAAGATGGGGCACATTATTTAGAAACCTGAAACGGGTTTGGGAGAATGCTGTGGGAAAAGGAATTAAAAATGAAATTGAGCCAATCAGCGGTATTGAAGCGCATCAAATAGTGGGCAACCTCGATGCCTCGGGCATGCGCTTTGGTATCGTGGTCAGTCGCTTCAACGACGAGCTGACCGACGAGCTTTGCCGCAGTGCAGTCCAATGTCTGGAGAAAAACGGCGCGAAGCTGGAGACCATCGATGTGGTGCGCGTTCCCGGTGCCTACGAAATTCCCGTGGTGGCCGACAAGCTGGCCGCCTCCGGCAACTACAGTGCATTGATTGTGCTCGGTGTGGTGGTCGAAGGCGAAACGCAGCATGCGCAGATGATTATCGATGCCACGGGGCAAAGCATACTCGACCTCTCCTGCCGCCATAACGTCCCGGTCATCAACGAAATCGTCGGTGTCCGCACATGGGCACAGGCCGAGGCGCGCTGTTTGGGTGGGGAAAACACCCGAGGGTGGTATGCCGCCGAAGCGGCCATCGAAACTGCACGCGTCTGCCAGCAACTATAACAGTTTAAATTTTTGGATCCGCGACGCCATCGTTTAGGATTTAGGTATTGGGGATTAGGATTTCCTCAATTAAGTTGAGGTTTTATGGAAAAGAAAAAAATTAACGGACGGCGACAGACGCGCGAGTGGATCATCCAGTTTTTGTTTCAGCTCGATTTCAATGCTACGCCGATCGATATCGCGCTGAAGGATTTCTGGGAGGGCAAGGAACCCATCGACCGCGAAAAAAACTATGCCGAGGAAATCATCAAGGGTGTGATGCAGCGCAAGGATGAACTCGACGACCGGCTTTCGCAATATGCCAAGCGCTGGGATTCCGAACGCATGGGCGCGGTCGACCGGACCGTAATGCGAGTCGCCCTCTTTGAAATGCTCTACCGCGACGACGTTCCACCCGTGGTGTCGATCAACGAAGCCGTCCATTTTGCCAAGGACTTCAGCAGTTTCCAGTCCGGCCGGTTCGTCAACGGCGTGCTCGACCGCATCCGCAGGGAGCTAGACCGTCCGGCACGCACCACCTACAAGCCGCCGAAAGGGGGCAAGTAATGGTTGCTTGGGCAACTGCGCTTACCAAAACCCGGAACATCATTAAGCAGGTCTTTTCCCCCTTGGTCGGGGATGTGGACGAACTCAACGTCGAAGACCTCGAGGAAATCCTTTTGCGCTCCGATGTGCCCGTCCGGTTGACGATGGAGATCGTCGACAAGCTCGAATCCGCCCCCCGCAAGGTATCCCGCAAGGAGCTCCTGCGGGATCTGCTTCTCCATGAGCTTGGCGACATCCAGCCATTCGAGTGGCCGGTAGACAGGAAGCCATTCGTCCTGCTGCTGCTCGGCGTCAATGGCTCCGGGAAAACCACCACCGCCGCCAAGCTCGCCAAGGTGGCGATGGGGCAGGGACTCAAGCCCATGCTCTGCGGTTCCGATACGTTCCGTGCCGCCGGTTCCTCCCAGCTCAAGTTCTGGAGCGAAAAGGTCGGTTGCGATTTTGTCGGCGGCGAAATGGGGGCCGATGCTGCTGGCGTGGCCTACGCCGCTGTCGATGCGGCCCTCGCCAAGGGTTGCGATCCGGTGGTTGTCGACTCCGCCGGACGGATGCACACCAAGACCCCGCTCATGGATGAGCTGCCGAAAATGTGCCGCGCCATGAATAAGAAACTCGACGGCGCACCGCATGAAACATGGATGGTGCTCGATGCCTCCCTCGGGCAGAACGCCGTCATCCAAGCCCAGCAATTCAATAAAGTGGTTCCACTCACGGGAATCGTCATCACCAAGCTCGACGGCTCCTCCAAGGCCGGCTTCCTCTTTTCCGTTCGGAGTGAACTCAACGTACCGATCCTCTTCACCGGGCTCGGCGAAGGCGAGGACGACCTTGTCCCCTTCGATCCGGTGGAGTTTGTCGATGCCCTCTTCGGAGATTCTGAGCAGGCATAGTTGAACCACGAAGATAGGAAGGCTGCGAAGGAGAACCAGCAAATAAAATTTGATGACTTATCAATAACATGAGACCCTGATTTCGATGTATATGAAGCTGCCAAACGTAGGCGTTGGGCTATTGGTTAACTTTAACTCGGTTTTGCTTCGGGCTGGAATTAGAAGGTTGGTTCTCTGGTTGCCTTCGTGCCCTTCCTGTCTTCGTGGTTAGAGAACAATGACGACTGATGAAAAACATATGATGCGGGCGATCGGGCTGGCAAGGCTGGGCGAGGGGTTGACCCGTCCGAATCCGCCGGTGGGCGCGGTGCTGGTGCTGGAAGATCATATTATCGCCGAGGGGTGGCATCGCAAGGCGGGCGAAGACCACGCCGAGCGCGACTGCCTGAAAAAGCTTCCGCCCATGCCGGTCCACTTGGGTTCGGCCACGCTCTATGTGACGTTGGAGCCATGCTCGACGCATGGCCGTACGCCGCCGTGTACGGATCTGATTCTTGAAAAGGGGATCGGCCGTGTGGTGGTTTCCGTGGAGGATCTGAACCCGAAGCATACCGGCCGCGGGTTGGATATTTTGAGGGAAGCCGGTGTGGAAGTCGTCTCTGGGGTTTGCGAAAAAGAGGGGCGTGAGCTGATTGCCCCATTCGAAAAGTTTATCACGACGGGCGTGCCCTATGTCACGCTCAAGCTGGCGTCGACGCTCGATGGTAAAATTGCCGATCGCAACGGCGATTCCAAATGGATTACGGGTTCTGCCGCGCGCGAACGGGTGCAGGAAATGCGCCGCTGCGCCGATGCGATCATGGTCGGCGCGGGAACCGTCCGTGCCGACGACCCGTCGTTGCTGCCGCGCCCGTCTGACGGACGGAAGCCGTGGCGAGTGGTGGTTGGGAAAAATATTCCGACCGATTCAAAAGTGCTGACCGACGAGGCGGCGGAGCGGACGCTGGTTCGCGAAGGGGCGCTTAAAGGGATTTTGAAGGAACTTGCCGAACTCGATGTGTTGCATGTGCTCTGCGAAGGCGGAGGTCAGCTCGCTGCAGGATTGGTTGAAGAGGGACTGGTTGACGAATTTGCCTTCTTCATCGCGCCGAAGCTGATGGGCATGGACGGGCGTTCAAACTTTGGAAAACTCGGGGGGTTGATTTCCGATGTGCAGAACCTAAAGTTCCTGTCCTTGGAACAGGTTGGGGACGATGTGTTGATTAAAGCGAAATTGGAGAAATAAGTATGTTTACAGGAATTGTGCAGCGGTTGGGAAATATTACAGAGATCAAAATGGAAGGTACGGCGGGGCGGATCACGATGGTGCCGAACCGGCCTTTCGATAAACCGATTGGTCTGGGCGACAGCATTGCGGTGAACGGAACCTGTTTGACGGTGGCCGATATCGACGGCGAAAAGCTCATGTTCGACGTGCTTGGCGAAACATTCGACAAGACCAATTTGGGAGAGAAGAAGCCGGGCGATCTGGTAAACCTTGAGCAGGCGCTGGCGCTGGGCGATACCCTCGGCGGACACATCGTGACGGGCCATGTTGATAATACCGGAACGGTGGCGAAGATCGAGGAGGTCGGGCGCGACTTTAAGTTTACGGTCGAGTGCTCGCGCGACATGCTTATGTTGATGGTCTACAAGGGTTCGATCTCCATTGACGGTATTTCATTGACCGTCGCCGAGCTGACCGATACCGGTTTCATCGTGCATATTATCCCGCACACCATTCAGGAAACCGACATGTCGGAATTCAAGGAGGGTACCAAAGTGAATCTCGAAGCTGACATTCTCGGAAAACACGTCCAACGGATTCTCGAATTTGGCGGCGGGCAGGATTATCGCCTGAATCTGAACGGGTGAGTGTAGATGGAAGATTGTTTCTGTTCGGCACAATCACCTGCTCCATTGGGGAGGGCTTGTGTGTTGAACCCCACTTTGCAGTGGGTGGAAAAACGTTTTGTGTTCTTCCTGAACGGAGCTGGAAGCTCCGTCTACAATGAAGAGCTTCTGTACCAGTAAAGGAAAGAATTAATGAGTCGGTTGGTTTTTTTGGGAGTAGCTTTGTTCTTGCTGTGCGGGTGTCGCGCTCCGACGCATCATGGGCACTCGTCAAGCCCTTCTGCGGTTCGCCAAAAGCAGATTTTTTTGGTGATTGATGATGCCGGGCTGGATGTGGCGGAAACGCGGCAGTTTCTGGAGCTTCCGGTCCCGATGACGATTGCGGTGCTTCCACATCTCAAGAAGACGCGCGAGGTATGCGCGGAAATCCACCGCCATGTCGACAAGGAACTGATCCTGCATCAGCCGATGGAGGCCTACGACGCATCAAAGAAGACGGGAGATGGTGCCGTCTACGACAGGACGAACCCGGCGGATGTTGCGAAAATTCTCGACCGCAATTTGGCCTCGGTGGGCGGGGCGGTTGGGATGAACAACCACATGGGCTCGCGCGTTACGGAGAACGAGGCGGTGATGGCCGAGGTGTTGCGCTATTGCCATTCGCATGGGCTCTATTTCCTCGATAGCAAAACGTCCTACAACTCCATCGTGCCGCGCGT
Source organism: uncultured bacterium (assembly GCA_965372395.1). GTDB lineage: Bacteria > Verrucomicrobiota > Kiritimatiellia > Kiritimatiellales > Pontiellaceae > Pontiella. The sequence goes on along the minus strand of CBDVCB010000001.1, from coordinate 56,514 downwards.
GGCGGGGCGCGAACACATTCATCTTGAGGAGCGGGATGTTTTTCTGGATATCCAGCACGACCGCGAGAGCATTCGGCGGGCATGGGGAAACACGGTGGCCAAGGCGCGGGAAAACGGCTACGTCATCGCCATCGGCCACATTTGGAGCAAGGAAACCGCCGCCGCCATCCGCGATAGCTACCAAACCTTGATCAACCAAGGCTATACTTTCCACCTGCTTTCGGAGTTGTATGAAAGTTCCATCCATTGAAAATAGGTCGGTGCTGGTGACGGGGTGCTCGTCGGGGATTGGGCGGGCGACGGCGGATCTGATGCACTCCAGGGGTTGGACGGTTTTCCCGACGGCGCGCAAGCTGGAGGATTTGGAGTTGCTACGCAAAGCCGGATTCGATGCCGTTGAGCTGGATGTGGCTTCGAGCGAATCCGTTGCCGCGGCGGTAGAAGCGGTGCTTGAAAAGACCGACGGAAAACTGGGTGCGGTGGTGAACAATGCCGGCTTCGGGATGCCGGGGGCGATCGAGGATTTGTCGCGCGATGCGATGCGATACCAGTTTGAGGTGAACCTTTTCGGGTTGCAGGAACTGACCAATCGGCTGATTCCCGTTTTCCGCGAACAAGGCTATGGCCGCATTGTGAATGTGAGTTCGGTAGTGGGTCGGTTGAGCCTGCCGTTCATGGGCATCTATTCGGCGTCGAAGTTTGCGCTTGAGGCAGTGAGCGATGCGCTGCGGGTGGAGCTTTCGCTGGACCGGATCAGTGTTTCGCTGGTGGAACCGGGGCCGATCCGCACCCGTTTTTCAACCCATTGCGCGGGGCAGGGCGAGGAGAGGCTGGATGTGGACGGGTCGAAGTTTGGCGCGGCCTACAAGCAGTATTTCGCAAAGCGCCGCAACGGTGGAATGAGCGAGGATCGGTTCCGCCTTCCCCCGGAAGCCGTGGCGAAGAAAATTCTCCACGCGCTGGAATCGCCGCATCCGAAGATCCGCTACTGTGTGACCCTTCCCGCCTATTTCGGGAGCTGGGCGGCGCGTTTCGTACCCTCGGGGGTCATTGACCACCTGATGATTGGGCATGTAAAGAAACGCTTTGGCTGAATGCAGGAGTTGGCTATAGTGCCGCAACGAAACAGGAGGTTTGAAATATGAAAAAACTATTGATGCTAGCCCTTTCGATCGGAATTTTTTCAGGATGCTCGTCGGTCTCCGTTAATCGGGATTTTGATAATTCGGCGGATTTTTCCTCCCTGAAAACATTCGCGTGGCAACATGCGGAGCAACCGCAAACCGGCGATCCCCGGATCGACAACGATTTGAACGACGAGCGGATTCGAAATGCGGTCAATGCAACACTCGCGGCCAAGGGATTCCGTTCAGTTGCCCGGGCCGATGCCGATTTTTTGGTGGCCTACTTTGTCGACCACAAGCGCAAGCTGAGTTCCGGCTCGGTCAGCGTGGGGATGGGGAGGGGAAGCTATGGTCGCTATGGTGGCGTGGGCTACAACACCGGTGTTTCCGAATACGACCAGGCAATTCTTACCATCGATATCCTCGATCCGACGGCAGAAAAAATGGTTTGGCGGGGCGTAGGCTCCCGATCCACCTATGAAGGGTCCAATCCGGAGAAATCCACCAAGATCATCAATGAGGCTGTGGAAAAGATCCTGAAAAAATTCCCGCCGAAGAAGAAATAGATCGACTATCGTTTGCGGGTGTCGGAAATATATTTCAGCATGGATTCTCCCCGCGTGGCGTCGACTTGCTTGAGGGCTTTGGCCTCGCGCTCGGCATCGCTCCATTTTCCCTGCTGGCTATACGCCAGCACCAGCATGTAGCGGGCGTTCGCGTCACGCGGTTCGAGCGTCAATGCATCGACGTAGGCACGTATGGCTTCGGGATATTTCTTCAGCGAATAGTAGGAGAGCCCCATGTTGTAGTAGGCCTCCTTTTGCGTTGGATCGGCCTGGATGGCCTTTTCATACTGGTCGATGGCTTGGTTGTATTTTTTGGCCGTGTGTAGTTTGGAGCCAGCGGCGATGTATTGTGCCGCCGCTTCCAGCTGGGTTTGTTTTGGTGTCCGTGCCGCATTTCCCGCCGTCGTTCCGGCAAGGCGTGCGATGGCCCGGTTTGCGGTATCTGCATGCGTGGCTTCCGGCCCCGCTTTCTGGAGATATTGTCGGTACCAGCCCAACGCGGCACTCTTGTTGTGGAGCCATTGGTCATGGATCACGGCCAGATTGTAGGTGGCTGGGGCATAGTCGGGATAGGCGACCACAATTTGTTTCAGGCGAGCGATGGCGTTGTCGCTGCCGTTGTTCATGTGCAACTGTGAAAGTGCAAGCGCATTTTGCCCTGCCGGATCGCCGGGGTTGGCTTTCAGCCCCGTAGCGAGTTCCTCCGAGGCGGTTTTCCAGTCCTTTTCCTTCATGTGGATCAGCCCGATAAACGTGCGGGCCATGGCGTTGCGGGGCTGTTCGCTTAGGATTTTGGTAAACTCGAATTTGGCCGTATCCAATTGGCCCGCATGGTAGAGCGCAATGCCGAGGTTCATGTTTGCGCCCGTCAGTTCCTCGGTCAACCGGCAGGATTCGCTGAATTGTTCAATGGCCTGCTCGTTTTTGGCGAGGCTCCAAAGGATAATGCCCAATTGGTTGTTGGCCATGGCCTTCTTTTCTTTATCGGAAAGCTTGCGGATCGCCTTTTCCATTTGGCCCTGGGCCCGTGGCAAGTCGCCATTCTTCCAGGATGCCACGGCCTTGTTGTATTCCTTTTCCCCGGCCCGTTCTCCGCATCCGAAAAATAGCGTGAAGATCAGGCAAATACCGCTGCCGACGATCCATAGGTTCTTGTTTTTCATTTCGCTAGATTCCTTTAACCCACACCTGCCGGGTGCGGGGTCCATCAAACTCACACAAAAAGAGGCTTTGCCACGTGCCCAGCTGGAGCTGGCCGTTCTTTACAATGACCTGGACGGACGAGCCCATCATGCTGGCTTTCACGTGCGCCGCCGTATTGCCCTCGGAATGGCGATAGCCATCGCTCCAAGGTACTGTTCGATCCAGAACCTGCTCCATATCGGCCAGGACATCCGGGTCGGCATTCTCGTTGATCGTCAAGCCCGCCGTGGTATGGGGGATGAAAACCGTGACAATGCCATCCGTTAAGCCAGTCGCCTGAACCGCTTCGGCCACAGGCCTGTCGATATTTAAAAATTCGGTTCGGGATCGGGTTTCTACGGTGAACAGGTTCATGGAGGGATACCTTATCCGAATCATTGAAATTTTGAAGCGGAAAGTGTTCGGGCGGAGGAAAAAAGTGGCGACGGGATGATGCGGGCGATCAATCCATGGCAGGCATGTTTCTGTTTGGATTCATCGATTCTGCGGATTCGAGTATCCCATACTTAATGAGGTGTGAAATGAAATCCCATAAAACACAATAGATATAGGGGTATTGAAAATCCAAATATCATACTTCATTAAGTATGATATCCAAACTTCCCGCTTTTATCCTGCATGCATATTTTAGAACAAACGGTGCGAACAAACTTTCATTTACCGGAATTTCACGATTTAATCCCGGTAGTTACAGGGAGGGATTTTAGGGTTTGGGCGTGCTGGTGGATCATATGGTTGGATTGCTGTCGATGGTGTTCCTGTTGCTGTGCTCGGCGTTCTTTTCGGGAACCGAGACCGCGTTGTTTTCCCTGACCCGCGAACAGGTCAAGCGGTTGCGTGGCCAGGGGCATCAAGTCGAGAAGCTACTGGCGTTGCTGGCGGACAACCCGTCCGGACTGCTTATTGCCATTTTGTTCGGCAACATCGTGGTGAATATCATGTTTTTCAGCATGAGTGTTGTGATCTTCCGCGATTTGGGAAGCCTATACGGCGAATGGTGGGAGGCTGTCGCCGGGATTCTCATGCTTCTCTTGGTGATTCTGGTCGGCGAAATCATACCCAAGGCCGCAGGGATTTCCTTTTCTGAACGGTTGGTGCGGGTCAACGCCCCTCCGCTCCATGCCTGGTTCCATTTCATGGGGCCGGTGCGGCGGTCGCTTGAATACGTTGCCCGACACCTCGAACCCGCCGAACACTGCGACAACCAGCTCAACTCCGAAGAGTTGAAAATGCTGATCGATGCCACGCGGCACGACCCGACGTTTGGGACGCAAGAAAAGGCCATCGTCGAAGATATCGTCAACCTCCCCGAAATCCGTCTGCGCGAGTTGATGGTGCCGCGCGTCAAGCAGCTCTTTCGCCGCGCGGATATCCCGGCAGGACAGGCCCTGCTTGATGCGGCCGAACGGGGGATGGATTTGATCCCGATCTATGAGGGAGACGAGGACCATATCGTGGGCGTGGTCGAGGTGCGGGATCTTTTCGTCAACGAGAACCCCGGGCTTCCGCTGAATAGGTTTTCCAACCCCGTCCGCTTCGTTCCGGAAACCAAGCGGGCCGACGAAATGCTGCGCGAATTTTTGGCCGAGGGTCTGCGCATGGTTTGCGTGGTGGATGAATATGGCGGACTGGCCGGTACGGTTTGCCTTGAAGACCTGCTCGAAGAGGTGGTGGGGGAATTCGATGCTATGGAGGCGCCGGCCATTGAGCAACTGGGCGAGAGCACCTACCGGTTGCAGGGCAGTCTTGGGGTCCGCGAATGGCGCAGCTTGTTTGTTGGTTTCCTTCCCGATGAAGTGGTGCGCACCCTTGCGCTGGATACGATCAGCGGGCTGGTGGTCTCGTTGCTTAAGCGCATGCCGAAGCCGGGGGATGTTGCCCAGGTTCGCAACCTTAAATTCACGGTTGAGCAAGTCCGCTCGAACCGCATCGAATCCGTGTTGCTCGAGCTTTCGGGTCGTGGGGAAGGGGGCGCGGAATGAACCTCTCTTTCCTGATCGCCATTCTGGTTGGATTTCTTTTTTCGGCGCTGTTTTCCGGTGTGGAAACAGGGAGCTATGTGATCAACCGCATCCGCCTGCGACAGCGCGGGCTTGAGCACAAGCCGTCGGCAGTCATCCTTTCTCACCTGTTGGGCAAGCCCCTCATCTTTGTTTTCACGGTGCTGATTGGAAACAATGTTGCCGTATATCTGCTCTCCAAGATGGTGACTGATCATTATCTGGCCGTAGGGATGGATCCAGGCAGAGTGCTGTTGGGTTTCATCCCGTGGAATGCCGAAATTGCCGCCACGCTAACATTGGTATTCCCGCTGTTCATCTTTGCGGAGGTCGGGCCAAAGAACCTGTTCCGGAAAAAGGCGGACACGCTCATGTACCGCTTGGCCGGCGTGATGCGCCTGCTCGTTGTGCTATGCTATCCGCTCACCTGGCCGCTCAAGCAGCTGTTCCTCCTCTTGACCCACGGCATGGATACGGAACCCGGGCGGGAGCTGCACCGCCTCTCGCCCGACGGACTCAAGGAATATTTCTCGGCGGGAGCGAAGGAAGGCCTTATATCCCCGGATCAAAGCCGCATGATGGATAATGCCACTTCGATGCACAGCGTTCCTGTCCGGACGCTCATGACGTCGCTAAAAAAAATACCGCGTTTGCCCGACAACGCCACCGTGGCGGACTTCAAGCGGTTATGCGCCCGCCGTCAGTCGGCGTATGCCCTGCTCATGGACCGGCATCGAGTGGAGGGGTTGGTCTCCCTGTTCAGCGTCGTCAACCGCAAGCTCGATGACGACCAGCCGCTCCGCCCCTGCGCAGAGGATGTGCTTGAAATCCGGGAAAACCGAAACCTCAAATCCGCCTTCTACCGCCTACGCCGCAACCCGCGCCACAGCGCCGTTGTCGTCGATGCGCGCAAGCACCCCGTCGGCTTTATCCGTCTCGAAGACATTGCCCGCTACATTGCCGGGAAATGATACTGTGGTGATTTCACCTCAGTTGTTCAATGCGCTGGAACTGAGGTTGGGCGCAAGGAGCTCGGCCCGGCCAATCTTTTTCAGGTCGATCATGTCGGAGAGAATATTGAGTGTTTCGGTCAGCACGATATCCTTGCTGTCGTCTTCTTCCTCGGACTCCTCCAAAAAGGAACCGTTCTGGATCTCGTCGAGTTCCTTTTCGGCTTCGGCCTCCGCAATGCGGTTCTCCAAGGATAGGGAAAACGTCTTGGTTTCAAAGCGCTCCTTCAATCGGTCGCGTTTAACGAGGTAGGCTTGGAACTCGGCATTGTTTTCAAGGCGCTCGTTCGAATGTTCGGTGAGCAGGGGGACGAACTCGACCCCTCCTCCATTCACGGTGCGGTACATGGCCGCGCGGACGGAGTCCCACGGCAGGGCGTGTTCGAGCGAATCTTCGCCGAGATCCATCACGTCGAGATAGGAGGGGATGATGATGTCGGGCGTCACGCCTTTGAGCTGGGTGGAGCCGCCGTTGATGCGGTAGAAGCCGGCGGTGGTGATTTTAAGCGAACCGCTGCGTTTCCCGAGTGACTCCAGGGTTTGGACGGTGCCTTTGCCGTGCGTCTTCCGGTCGCCGACGATGATGGCGCGCTTGTAGTCCTGCAAGGCCGCCGCAAGGATTTCGGAAGCCGAGGCGCTGAGGCTGTTGACGAGCACGATCATGGGGCCTTCATAGTTGGTTTCGGGGTCGACATCGGGGAGCACCTGGATCCGGTCGCGCTCCTTGACCTGGACAATGGGGCCGGAGGAGATGAAGAGCCCGGCGGTTTCGATGGCTTCGAGCAGGGAGCCGCCGCCGTTGTTGCGCAGGTCGAGCACGAGGCCCTCGATGCCTTCGAGCATGAGTTCGTTAATGAGTCGCCGCACATCGGTGGACGCGCGGCGGGCATCCTTCTCTTTCTTGTTGGTGGCTTTGAAGTCGGCATAGAAGTCGGGAAGGGTGATCACGCCCAGGCGACAGGTGGTGCCGTTTTTCATTTCGATTTCCCGCACTTTGCTTTTGGCGGCCTGTTCCTCAAGCTTCACCTCGTCGCGAACGAGATCGATTTTCCTTGTGCGGGTGCCTGACCGATCGGACGCGGGGATGACCGTTAGCACAACGGTTGTATCTTTCTTCCCGCGGATGATGCGGACGGTTTTGGAGAGCGGCCGGTGGAGGATGCTCACGGGTTCCTCGTCGCCTTGCGCGACGGCGATGATCTTGTCGCCGGCCTTGAGCCGTCCGTCCCGGTCGGCCGGGCCGCCGGGAATGATGCGGACGATCCGGATCATGCCGTCGTCGGGGCGCAGCAAGGCGCCGATACCGACGAGCGATAGTTTCATGTTGATGTCGAAGTCTTCGACGCTGCTCGGCGACATGTAGTCGCTGTGCGGATCGTACACGTGGGAGAACGAAGATAGATAGCGCTGGAGCAGCATCTCTTCGTCGAAGGTTTCCATGGTGAGCTTGAATTGCTTGTAGCGCTCGAGAATGAATTCCTCGGGGGAGAGGTTGGCGGTTTCCGCGGCTTCGTCATATTCACCTTCTGCGTCGGCGACGATGTTCGTGACGATGGTTTCTGCGGAGTCGACCGTGTTGGTGTCGGCGTTCGCCTCGTCGTCGGAATAGACCTGTTTCACAACGAGGCGCGCAATATACTCGTTTTTGATGCGCTTTCTCCACAGCTCGTCCCACTCGGCCTCGTTCTGTATCCATGCCGTTTCCTTGCGGTCCCACTGGAAGCTTTCCTCTACCGAGGTATCGAAGCCCTCTTCGAGGAGCTTCTCGATGAAGGCGGTACGGTTTCCGATGCGCTCCATCAGAATGTTGAATACGGTTTCCGCGAACTCGATGTTTCCCTTGCGGAGTTGCTTGTTCAGCACTTTGGAATCGGCGTTGAAGGAGTCGATGTCGGATTGGAGGAAATAGCTCCGGGCCGGATCGAGCGAGTCGATGAAAAGGTTGCAGGCGTTGGTGGAGATGTTTTCGTCGAGCGGCAGCTGGTTGAGGTGGTATAGCGGCAGCGAGTAGGCCACGGCCCGGGAGATCTTCTTCACGTCGAGGTCGCTGTCTTTTATCTCGCAGATTCCAACGACCGGAACCCAGGCAAGAAGGAGTACCGCCGCAATATTTATTCTTGGTCTCATAGTTATCCTTTTTTCCACCCTAACACAGAACCAAACACCATATCCGTTGCGCCCGGCGCAAACAAGCCGCCTTTCGGAGATAGATTCCGGGTTTTTTGTTTTCTCCCAGCAAGCAATGATTGTACCTTCATCGGCTCGAACCCATTTAATCCAGGAGTATCTAATGACCATGAAATTGACCGAACGTTCAGAATGGAAGGCGCTCGATGCGCATTTTGCCGAAACGAAGGATCTGCACCTGCGCGACCTTTTCGCCGATGCCGGCCGTGCCGCGCGATTTACCCTTCGGTCCGGGGACCTGCGGCTCGACTATTCCAAGAACCGCATCACCGCCGAAACGATGGGGCTTTTGGGCAAGCTGGCGGAATCCGCCGACCTCGGGAAATGGATCGAGGCCATGTTTTCCGGTGAAAAGATCAACGCCACCGAAGATCGCGCCGTCCTGCACGTCGCCCTGCGCGCGCCGAAGGATGCGGTGATCGAGGTTGACGGCGAAAACGTGGTTCCGAAAGTCCACGCCGTGCTCGACCAAATGGCGGCGTTTTCCGAAAAGGTGCGTTCCGGGGAGTGGAAGGGCCACACCGGCAAACCGATCAGGAATATCGTTAACATTGGCATCGGCGGTTCCGACCTTGGTCCGGTCATGGCCTGCGAGGCGCTCAGGCCTTATTCGCAGCGCGACCTCAACGTTCGGTTTGTCTCCAACGTCGACGGCACGCACATTGCCGAAGCCCTCCAGGGCTTGGATGCCGCCGAGACGCTCTTTATCGTGGCATCGAAAACCTTCACCACGCAAGAGACCATGACCAATGCGCACAGTGCGCGCAGCTGGTGCCTGGAGGCGTTGAACGACGAAGCGGCGATTGCGAAACACTTTGTTGCGCTCTCCACGAATGCCGATGCCGTTTCCGGATTCGGGATCGATACGGCCAATATGTTTGCGTTCTGGGATTGGGTAGGGGGGCGCTACTCGCTGGCCTCCGCCATCGGCCTGCCGCTAATGATTGCCGTCGGTGCGGAAAGCCATGCCGAGCTTTTGGCGGGCTACCACAAGATGGATACGCACTTCCGCACCGCACCGTTTGCCGAAAACATGCCGGTGGTCCTCGCGCTGCTCGGCATCTGGTACAACAACTTCTTCGATGCGGAGTCGCAGGCCATCCTGCCGTACGACCAGTACATGAGCCGCTTCGCCGCCTATTTCCAGCAGGGCGACATGGAATCGAACGGCAAAACCACCACCCGCTCCGGCGAAAAAACGGAGTGGCAGACCGGGCCGATCATCTGGGGCGAACCCGGCACCAACGGCCAGCACGCCTTCTACCAGCTGATCCACCAGGGAACCAAGCTCATCCCGTGCGACTTTATTGGCTTTTGCAAGTCGCAGAATCCCATCGGCGACCACCACGTTAAACTGATGGCCAACTTTTTCGCGCAGACCGAGGCGCTGGCGTTCGGCAAGACCAAGGAGGCCCTTGACGCGGAAGGCGTACCCGCCGAACTGGTCCCGCACAAGACCTTCGAAGGCAACCGCCCGACCAACAGCATCATGGCCGAAAAACTGACTCCATCCGTGCTCGGCCAGCTCGTCGCGCTCTACGAGCACAAGATTTTCGTTCAGGGAATCATTTGGGATATCTACTCTTTCGACCAGTGGGGCGTCCAGCTCGGCAAGGTCCTCGCTGCGGAGATCCTGCCCGAACTCGAAGGCGACAGTACGCTCGCGCACGATGCCTCCACCAATGCGCTCATCGAATACTTCCGCGCCAATAAGTAGACGCCTGAATCAAAGAAGTGCTCGTCGGAAAGGATGGAAAAACTGGGCCGCGCGCGCGGTCCGGCACATCCGCATCAACCTCTCCTCCGACAGCCTCCTCGGCATCCGAGAGATCGAGCTTTATGAATAAGAGAAGTCTCTTGATACCTTTCCGTTTTTCAGTCCTTTAGATATATCACTTATGATATAAATTAGGGCTAAAATTGCTATTTTGACCGGATTTTATATCATTAATGACATAGAAATAATCATCAAAACCCACCCAAAGGGCGAAAAACACGAGGCGTGAGAGACGTGCAAGCAAGGCAGGCGAGCCGCCTGCGGCACAAGTTCGGGGCTGGCGTTGCGGATGCGCAAGCTTCCGGAATGATAGCTACAGGATGTCGAGAAGAGAGGTTACAGCAGGCCCTTCTTGCGGAGATCCTTGACGACCCCTTTGATGACTTTCTTCATGTTGGTGAGGTCGGAGCGGTCGTCGTAGATAATCTTCCGTCCGGTCCAAACCAGTTTCTTCGATTTGACGTCGTAGAGGTTGGTTTCGAGTTCGAACTCCATGAAGCTTTGTACATAGGCGGTGTTGTAGCCTAGGGAATATCCGTAGGAATAGTAGCCGTAGTAGTTGTCGTAGTGGTTCGGATAGTAGCCTGTGGTCACGACTTGCTGGCGTTCGGTCTCGGAGAGCAGGCGCGTTACCAGGATGGAATCGTAGTTGTGCTCCTGCAATGCGGCCACAAGCGCCTCTTCCGAAACCGGATCGGTTTTCTGGACCAAGGCATGCAGCGATGCGGCCTCCACGCCGAGCTCGACCAACCGCCCGACGAACAGTCCCTCGTACTGGCGGCTGAGGCTGTCGCTTTCGGCAATGCCCAGCACCATCGTTTTTCCGATCGCCCGTCCTTCGAACGCCGGATCCGCCCATGAGTGGATTTTTCCAGTGTTGCAGGACGCGAGCAGGCAGACGGTGAAAATAGAAATGCAGATTTTTTTCATGGGCTTCTCCTGTTAAGTGCTGACATGGATCCTATCAGGGATGTCCGGCGGTACGCAATCCCTCAGAAAAAAAGAGCCCCGTATTCCGAGGCTCTTCTTTCGTGTTTCCGGGGGTTGGAAATCAGGCCGATTTCTTCTGCTCGCCGGATTCGATGACCTTGAGGCTTTCGAGCGGATGGAGACCGTGCTCGACCATGTCGCGCGTGATGGTGCAGTGGGTGACATCGTCGCGCATGGGAACTTCATACATTACGTCGAGCATGAGGTGTTCAATGATCGCGCGGAGTCCGCGTGCGCCGGTCTTGCGCTTGATGGCCATGGCGGCCAGTGCCTTGAGGGCCCCTTCCTCGAATTCGAGTTCGACGCCATCCATTGAGAGCAGTTTCTTGTATTGCTTGACCATGGCGTTTTTTGGCTCGGTCAGGATGCGCACCATTTCCTCTTCGGTCAGCTCATGGAGCATGGTGACGACCGGCAGGCGACCGATGAACTCGGGGATCAGGCCGAACTTCAGCAGATCTTCGGATTCGACGTTCATGGTGACGAAGTTGGGGGAAAGTTCCTCCTCCGATTTCACTGCGGAGCCAAAGCCGATGGATTTCTTGTCGACGCGCCTCTTGATGATCTCCTCCATGCCGACGAATGCACCGCCGCAGATGAAGAGAATATTGGAGGTGTCGATTTCGATGTATTCCTGCTGCGGGTGCTTGCGCCCGCCTTTCGGGGGGACGCGGGAGACGGTGCCTTCGATGATCTTGAGCAGGGCTTGCTGCACACCTTCGCCGGAGACATCGCGCGTGAGAGAAGCATTGTCGGTGCGGCGGCCGATTTTATCGATTTCATCAATATAGATGATTCCGCGCTGGGCGCGGTCGACATCGTAGTCGGCCGCCTGAAGCAATTGGAGCAGGATGTTTTCGACGTCTTCGCCCACGTAGCCGGCTTCGGTGACGGTGGTGGCGTCGGTGATGGCGTAGGGGACGTTGAGCGAGCGCGCAAGCGTCTTGGCGAGCAGGGTTTTTCCGCTGCCGGTGGGGCCGATGAGCAGCACGTTGCTTTTGTCGAGTTCGACGCCGTCATCTTCAAGCTGTGCAAACATGCGCTTGTAGTGGTTGTGCACGGCGACGGCTAGCACCTTCTTGGCGTTGTCCTGTCCAACGACATATTCGTCGAGTTGCTGCTTCATCTCGTGCGGGCTGAGTACACCGATCTCTTGCGACGTTGTCGGTTCCTCCTCGCGCTCGGCGTGTTGGTGGCCAAGCAGGGAGTCGCATAGGCCGACGCACTCATCGCAGATGAATACGCCCGGGCCGGCAATCAGCCGCTTGACATCCTTCTCGTTCTTTCCGCAGAAGGAGCATTCTGTTGACTTGTTTTTATCGGCCATCGTCTACCTCGAAACTATTTTGCGTGCTCAATGACTTCGTCGACCAATCCATATTCAACCGCTTGCGCGGCCGACATGAAGTTGTCGCGGTCGGTATCTTTTTCAAGATCCTCGATGCTCCGTCCGGAGTGGTTGGCCAGAATGCCGTTGAGGATTTGCTTGATGCGCATGATTTCCTGCGCCTGGATGTTGATATCGGTGGCTTGCCCCTGCGCGCCGCCAAGCGGTTGATGGATCATGATACGTGCATTGGGCAGGGCAAAGCGTTTGCCCTTGGTTCCTGCGGCGAGCAGAACAGCACCCATGCTGGCGGCCTGGCCGACACAGTAGGTGGTGATGTCGCACTTGAGGAACTGCATCGTATCGTAGATCGCCAGTCCGGCGGTCACTACACCGCCGGGGGAGTTGATGTAGATGCTGATGTCCTTTTCCGGATCCTCGCTCTGGAGGAATAGCAACTGGGCAATCACCAGATTGGCGACGGAGTCGTCGATGGCCATGCCCAGAAAGATGATCCGCTCCTTGAGCAGGCGCGAATAGATATCGTACGAGCGCTCGCCGCGCCCGGTTTGTTCCACCACGATCGGAACCAGCATTTGTGCCTTTTCGTTCATTTCCAAACTCCGTTTCTCAAGGGTTACTTGGTTTTTGCATTTTCAAGCATGTAGTCAAGCGCTTTGTTAAAACGGATTTGCTCACCAATGCTATCAATCGTGTCGTTTTCTTCCATTTCCTCGCGGAGTGCGCGCGCATCCTTTTGTTGGCGGACGGCCATCGACGCGATCTCCTCGTCGATTTCAATTTCGCTTGCACCCATCTCCAGTTCTGTAGCAATTCCAAGGCCAATATAGCGCAACTTCACGTTTTCAAGCGCACGTTCCTGCGCTTCCTTCAAGATATCCTCCTGCTGCTCGCCAATTTGCTCCTGGGTTATGCCCATCATCATGCGGCGCTGGGCAATATCGTACATCATATTGCGGGTCTGCTGCTGCACGATGCTTTCCGGCACGTCAAGCTTGGTTTTCTTGACGAGGTATTTGACCAGCTGCTCGTGCTTGGCGTTGAGTGTCTTGTTTTCGGCCTGTTGCTCCAGTTGCTCGCGGATCTGGGTGCGAAGGACTTCCTCGGACTCCACCTGAAGGCGGCCGAGGAAGGCTTCGTCGATCTCTGGCAACGTGCGCACACGCACGGCGGTGACTTCGATGCTGTAGAGGGTTTTGAGGCCCGCGAGCTCTTTCACCATGAAGCTATCCGGGAAATTCACTTCCACTTCCTTTTTGTCGCCCGTGTTCAGGCCGACGATCGCTTCGCCCATGCCCGGCAGGAAGGCGTGTTCATCGGCGGAAATCCAATAGCCGTTGCCTTCGCCAATGCCCTTGGCTTCGGGGGCCACTTCAACGAGCGGCTTGCCATCGGCGGTGGCGGTGTAGGTCAGTTGCGCCATGTCGCCTTCTTCAACGGTCTTGCCTTCGACCTCTTCATAGTTGGCATGCTGGGTTCGGATGGCGTCGATCTGCTCCTGCACCTGCACGTCGGTCACTTCGTCCTTCTCCACCTTGAGCGGGATATCGGTGTATTTGGGCAACTTGAATTCCGGTTCGACATCGATGGTGACGTCGAACGACAACGGCTGGTCCTCTTCGATCTTCACATCGGAAATATGGACGACATTCACCACCTTCAACTCGGACTCCTGCAGTGCATCGTGGTAGAATTTGGGAACCATGCGCTCCTCGAGATCCTGGGTGATTTCCTTGCCGTATTTCTTGGCCACCACGTGCGCCGGAGCCTTCCCTTTGCGGAATCCGGGAATGCTGGCATGCTTGGAATACATTTTCAGGGTTTCCGCGCGCTCTTCACCGAGGGTATCCGCTGGAATTTCGATGCTCATGGTTTTGCGGCACGTACCCGCATCCTTGACTGAAATTTTCATAAATCCTTTAACTCCTGTGTTTAGATCCATTTTGGATAAAGGGCGGAAGACTACGCGGGAAGTCAGACTAGGTCAAGCATCCGAAAGGCGATTCTAAACCCTGCGGGACGGGGGCGGTTCCGTTTGATTTACTTTGTGAACGGGGATTTTCCAGATAAACATGAATCCTGTTTTTCAGTCGGATTTTAACTTGGGCGCATGGATGGGGAGAGCGACATGAAGGTGGATAGGCGTTGTTTTTTGGCGGCGGGAAGCATGGGGTTGGCGTCGGGTGTTTTGGCTCGCAGGGCGGGGCATCTGAAAGAATGCGAATTGCGGTTTAATCATCGACGCAAAACCTGTATAAATTCGTGAAGCTGGGTCGGAAAAACTCTTATTTATAAATGAACCGTTCCCATGGAGGGGGTTTGAAATGCCCCAAAAAAATTCGCAGGAGACCTTATGAGGATTGCATACATATCCACCTTCCCACCCATCGAATGTGGCATAGCCTCCTATACCCAGTTTCTTTCCGAGGCGGTGGCCCGCCAGGAGCATGAAGTTCATATTATCAGCGAGGAGGGGGCTAAAGGGCACAATGTCTACCCGGCCTATACCAAGGATTCGGGGAGTCTATCCCGGGATATATTCGACATATCGGTGAAAGTTACGCCGGATCTTGTGCATATCCAGCACGAGTTCGGCCTGTTTGGTGGAACCTGCGGGATCAGTGTGCTGGACTTGATCTATCGATACAAAGCCAGTGCAACTCCGGTGGTGGCTACGTTCCACACGGTGCTTCCGGAACCCAACCCTGTTCAGCATTTAATCATGTCCACGATGTGCAGGGAATTGAATGCGGTGATTGTCCATGAAAAATGCCATCTTGAAAACTTGATCAAGGTTTATGGGGCGGAGGAATCGAACGTCCATTTAATTCCACATGGCGCACGTGAGATGCCTCTGGTGCCGGATGCCAAGGAAAAACTCGGGTTTACCGGAAAAAAGGTCATTTTGCTGGCGGGTTATTTTAGACTCTCCAAGGGGTTTGACCGAATCGTGGCCTTGTTTCCACGCGTCCTCGAAAAAGTGCCCGATGCCCTGTTGGTTGTTTCAGGAAAGGTGCGTTTGTTGGAGTACAGCGAATATAGAAAGCAATTATTCGAGTCGATCAGTAATTCTCCCGCAAAAAATCAAATTGAAGTTTTGCGGGGTCAATTTCCGCAACACACGTTCGACACCATACTGAGCGCTTCGGATATCATGCTCTTTCCCTACACCACCGGCGCCCAGAGCGGGGTTATGGCCCATGCCATGACCTTCGGGAAACCCGTGGTCACCTCCGAGTTGCCTGCCTTCCACGATATCGTGAGGAAGGCCGATATTGGTTTTTCGGCAACATCAGACGATGAATATGTCGATGCAATGGTCAAGCTGTTGACCGACGATACCTGCTACGAGCAGTACTCCAGCAATGCCTTGAACTATGTCAAGAACACGATTTCCTGGGACAGGATTGCGGACAAGACCTTCGAGGTCTATCAGAAGTTTAGTCCCGAACTCGAATGTTCAACGCGCTATGTTTATTTCGGATGAGTCACCTTCTCCACCTTTTCGAGGATTTTCCATGTTGAAGCGCGCCAGCCAAAACCCGCTCATTACTCCTGCGGATGTGCTTCCTTCCGCCGAAGGCTTCCAAGTTCTAGGCGCCTTCAATCCGGGCGCAATCCGTTTTAAGGATGAAACCCTGCTGCTGCTTCGCGTGGCAGAATCCTGCGGGCAAGCAGACGGCTTGGTTCGTGTGCCGACCTATGTTTTCGAGGACGGGAACGCGACGCCCACGGTGCAAACCTTCGAGCTGGACGACCCCCGTGTAGAACTAAAGGATACGCGCGGGGTGAAGGTCAATGGCATGGAATATCTGTCCACCATGAGCCATATCCGGATTGCCCGCAGTTCGGACGGCATACACTTCACCGTCGACCCCAAACCTTTTCTGGCTCCAACTTCGGCAAGAGAGTGCTTTGGGATCGAAGATGCCCGGGTGACCCGGCTGGACGGCCGCTACTACATAAACTATTCCATTGTTTCTCCCGACAGCTGGTGCACCGCGCTGGCCGTAACCGACGACTTTGTGACGGTGGAGCGTCTTGGAATCATTTTCCCGCCAGAAAACAAGGACGTCTCCCTGTTTCCCGAGAAGGTCAACGGGAAATATGTCGCCCTGCACCGCCCGAACAACAGCGGATTCGGCAAGGCGTCCATTTGGTATGCGGACTCGCCGGACCTGGTCAGCTGGGGGAATCACCGGTGCCTGCTTCGGCCGCGCGATACATCCTTTGAATCCATGAAAATCGGCGGCGGATGCGCCCCCATCAAAACCGAGGAAGGCTGGCTGACGATCTACCATGCCAAAGGGGACAATCAACGCTACAGCCTGTTTGCGCTTTTGCTGGATCTAGACGAGCCCTGGAAGGTTATCAAACAGGCGGAACACCCCCTGCTGCAACCCGAAGAACCCTACGAAACGGATGGATTCTTCGGGAATGTGGTATTCACCAATGGCATGGTCGTTCAGGGCGACACCCTCATGGTGTACTATGGGGCGTCCGACGAAACCTGTTGCCTGGCCACAGGCTCCATCAAAGAGATCCTGGATCGTTTTTAAGGAGGGAATTCATGGTGAATACCGACATCGAAATCGAGCGGCTGCCTGTTCTCATCAAACCGGATATTACACGGGTCCTGTTGCGCCCGTTCAGCCCCTCCAGCGACGAGCGCAAATCAAAAATCATTGCCCGGGTCATGCAACTCACGGAGAGCGAAGTCGACACCGTGCTTGAAGACGTGATCCAGGCATTCTCATCGCGCCACTTCAGGTTCGACGAAATGTTGCTCGCCCGCTACGAGGAATTCAAACGCTTTTCCCTGCTGGATGCCGAACCCTCCGATAACCGGAAACGGTTGATTGGCTCCTACTTCTTGAGCGAGTATGCTCTGGAAGCGGCCGCCATCTTCAATCCATCCATGGTTCTGCATCCGGACCAGAGCGGCCTGCCCGATGGTAGTTCCAGATATATCATCAGCCTGCGGAGCACTGGCGAAGGGCATATCTCCTCGATCTCGTTCCGGGGATGCGTCATCGACCGGGATGGCTCCATAGAAATCACGCCAACCTCCAGAATTGTCGAATGCCCCGAGCCGATCAGCGAGCAGTACTACCACAAAGAAACTTTTTTGATGAAGCTGTTCGAATTGGGACTGACCGGCGATTTCAGCACCCAGATTATGAATGGGTTGAGTGAAGAGTTCGCCAGCAAGAATCTCGATGATGTCATCGATGCCGAGGTTCTTAAACGACGGGGTATCGATGCCGACTGCGAGACGACCGCCGAAGGTATTCGGGTATTGGCCCGATCCAATTTCCGGGTGGCCTTCAATCCCGCTTTGAAACTATCCGAGAAAGTGCTGTTCCCCCGCTCGCCCAGTCAGAGCAGGGGCATTGAAGACGCCCGGTTTGTCCGGTTCGAGAACGAAGATGGAAGCATTCAATACTATGCAACGTTCACGGCCTATGACGGGAAAATAACCCTGCCCGAGATGCTGGAAACCCGCGATTTTAAGGACTTTCATATCATCACACTGAATGGCAAAGCCGTTCAAAATAAAGGAATGGCGCTGTTCCCCCGGCAAATCGGGAACAAATACCATATGCTGTCGCGGCAGGATAATGAGAATATTTTCCTGATGTCCTCGGACAACATCCATTTTTGGCATGAGGCCGTACGAATCTCGCAACCCACCTTTCCCTGGCAGTTTGTGCAGATGGGCAATTGTGGTTCCCCCATCGAGACCGAGGAGGGATGGCTGGTGTTGAGCCATGGAGTCGGACCCATGCGCAAATACTGCATCGGGGCATTCCTGCTGGATCTCGAGAACCCCTCCAAAATCATTGGCCGCCTGCGAACCCCGCTGATCACACCCCTCGATGATGAACGCGAAGGGTATGTCCCCAATGTCGTTTATTCCTGCGGGGCGGTGATCCATAACGAATTCCTAATCATACCCTACGCCTACTCCGACTTCGGCTCGCGGTTTGCCCGGGTCGTGCTCAAAGACCTCCTCGCCGCGATCCTCCAGAACAAGTAGCGCCCCGAACCCCCGTTGCGTCAATAGGTCCTGGTAGGCCGCGTGGCCGGCGGCGACGAGGGCATCGTTGACGTTAATCCAGCACTTTCCCCCTGCCGGATCCAGATACCCGGCCCAGATCGATATCCACCCGGCAGCTATCGCCGTCGTAAACCGATTGGACAAATGCCGTGTTGTGGGAAAGCTCTGCATCCTTGGAGATCAGGTCTGGCTTTTCCCCCAGCGCGTCCACATATTGCTCCAGCATGAATATATTGTGACTCAGCAGGAGGGGTTGATGGCCGCAACGGAAGGAATAACGCGATGGTGTAGAGAACGCTTCACCCCGCAAGGGCCATGAGCAACGCGAATGATAATTTGCGAAGAAAATAATGAGCGGAGCGAATGTTTCAAGCGTTGCCCTGCCGCAAAGCACCGCCTCCCTTCGGGTAGGCGGTCTCTACACCTTGGTTGATGGTCTCAATATTTATCCGCCGGATCTATAGTTTTCCACCGTGCCGATGCGGAAGTTGGAATCGCCGCTTTCAAGGCGGCTGACGGTCGACTGCGCCATACCCGTTTTTAAGGAAATTTCGCCCTGCGAGATGCTCCTATTCGCGTTTTCTGCATAGTTTCAGCCAAAGCCCGGTTGAGCAATCGTCAGTTTGGGCCTCCCGCCATGCCTGTTCATGATCCCCTTCCCGCAGGAATATTTCAACCAGTAGAGGAACTTGCCGCGAAGCATAATTTTCGTAGAAAATAGGCCGTTGGCCGGTTCAAACCTTCGGTTTCGCCGTTCCGGTTTATCCTAAAAAATGCAGTTGAAACCACAAATTAAACGAATGGACACGAATCAAAGATAGAATCCGTCTATTTTCTGTGGTTTTTAAGAATCATCTCTCTTTTGTTTTTCCAGATCCCTTAACCCATTGGGTTAACCAAAATCCAAGTGGAAATTCGTGTAACTTCGTGCAGATTCGTGGTTAACGAAATGTGCTCCATTTTCAACTGCTTTTTATAGGATCATTGGAAGACCTGCCGGATAATTTCCGTCGGTCAACCCGTTGTGAGATAGCCAAGGCATAACCTTCGGATTTCTTTGACAGGGGCGGGGATTGAATAGCCAAAAATGTCCGCAGGGATATTAAGAAACGGACTTTTTAATGACAGGGCGCTAGCGCTTCTTGGCGAACCAATCCTTGATGCGATCCATGAAGGTTTCCTCGCAGAAATCCTTGAATTCGCCGGCATCAAAGAAGGTGCCGTGGCAGGCGGGGCAGGCTTCGAGCTGGATGTGGGGCTGTTCCACATCGTGCACCGGAAGCATGAGGATATCGCATTTCGGACACTTGACTTCCCATTTCTTGTTCATCTTGGCGCCTTCCCTCGGATCGCCTGTGTCGATATCGATTGCGCTTTTGTTTTCGACCAATTCCTCGGCTTCGAGCGCGTCGAACCAGAGTCCGCCGCAGTTCCTGCACTGGTCGTATTCCACGCCCTTGTATTGGTTGGGTTTCATCTCGTTATCGCATTTCGGACATTTCATGGCATTCCCTTTGGTTGATTGTTGCGGGTTGTTTGTGGACAGACTAACAATCTCTTTTTATACTGTCCACTTTCATTATTCCCATTGTCCGGTGAAGGAAAGCCATTACAGAAATCTTGTGGAGTTGTAATGGCGGCGGAATACGGTTGCGCAATAGGCTGCGTGCATTGAAAGGAACAAACAATGAACTCACATGAAGTCATCAAGAAATCCGTCAGCGACCTCGGGGTGAAATCCGTGGCATCCGATCTGGGGCTATCGACCTCGCTTATCTACAAATGGTGCCAACCCACCGATTCCGAGGATGCCAGCGGGGCGGATAATCCGCTCGACCGCTTGGCCCGGATCCATGAATTGACCGGGGATACCGGACCGATCGCCTGGCTGTGCCAGCAGGCCGATGGCTTCTTTGTTCCCAACGAGCCGCCTCAGGAAATCGATGCTATTCCACTGCTGCACATGACGCGCCGGATCGTGCGCGAATTTTCCGACCTGCTCGACGTGCTGACGGAAAGCATCGAAAACGATGGCCGGATCGATTTGGGCGAGGCGGAAAAGATTCGCATCGAGTGGGAAGAGTTGAAGTCGACCGCGGAGAGCTTTGTTGCTTCGTGCGAAAAGGGTGTGTACGCGGATTAGCGAAAGGGGAATGGTTATGCAGGAATGGTGGACAGGTTTAACAGGGACCGTGCAGTTCTTTTATGGAATGGCGGCGTTTTTCAGTGTCTTCTTTTTATGGCAGATGATCGGGGCCTTCATGGGGCTCGACGGCGACAGTATGGATATGGGCGATGTTACCGACATCCCCGATGACATGGATTTTGAAGATGTAATGGAATCCTCGGAGGCCTTCAAAGTACTGAGTCTGCGCTCCATCATCACCTTCTTCACGCTCTTTTCGTGGGGTGGCGCGCTTTATATGAGCGATGGCGTGCCGACGGCCAAGGCCATGGGCATCGCCTCGATCTGGGGATTGTCCGGCATGCTTGCCATTGCAGGCATCTTCTACTTCATGGGAAAGATGAGCGAAGCTGGAACGAAGGATATGGCCACCGCCAAAGGGAAGGTCGCCACGGTGTACCTCGATATCCCGGCGGATGGTTTCGGCGAAATCAAGACCACGGTCAGCGGGGCAGTCGAACATATTAAGGCCAAGAGCGTGAATGGGGAAGCTTTACCCGCCGGTACGCAGGTTCGCGTGGTGCAGGTGGTCGGCCAGGCTTTGGTAGGGGTGGAAAAACTAACTGAAAAAGGAGAAGTGAAATGACAAGTTTAATTATGACTATCATCATCGCGATCGCTATCATCGGTTGCGTCATGGCGTTTGTGAGTCGCTACCGGCGGTGTCCGTCGAACAAGATTCTCGTGATCTACGGCAAGACCAGCAGCGGTGCGGCCAAGTGTATCCACGGTGGCGCGGCTTTCGTCTGGCCGTTGTTCCAGGACTTTGCCTATCTTGATCTCGAACCCTTCGTGGTTCCTATCGACCTGAAGAACGCGCTCTCGCAGGAAAACATCCGCGTAACCGTTCCGACCACCGTCACGGCGGCGATTTCCAACACCAAGGGAATCATGCAAAACGCGGCGGTTCGTTTGCTCGGTCTCTCCCGCAAGGAGATCGAAGACCAGGCGCAGGACATCATTCTCGGCCAGATGCGTGCCGTCATCGCAACGATGAAGATCGAGGAGATCAACCAGGATCGCCAGGCCTTTCTCGCCAAGGTGAACGATGCCGTTTCAGGCGAACTCGAAAAGATTGGCCTCTACCTCATCAACGTCAATATCCGCGACATCGAGGACGAATCCGGCTACATCGTCGCGCTTGGTCGCCGTGCCGCGGCCGAAGCGATCAACCAAGCATTGATCGATGTTTCGGAGCAGGAAAAGCTGGGCCAGACCGGCGTGGCCGAGCGCGAACGCGATAAGCGCGTTGCCGTCGCTGCCGCGATTGCTGAAGCAGAAATCGGCGAAGCCACCGCAGACCGCGACCGTCGCTCAAAATCCGCCGGTCTCGATGCCCAGGCGGCGCTGGGTGAAACCGAGGCGCGCGCCAAGAAAGCCTCCTATGTCGCCAACCAAAACGTTGCCGAACAGGAAGCCCGCAACCGTTCCGAGTCCGCCGCCCGCGAGGCCGATGGTGCCATTCGCGTAGCCCAGGAAATCGCCGAGAAGAAAGCGGAGGAAGCGCGCGCCGAGCGCGAAAGCGCCCGCTTGCGAGCCACCATCGTGGTTCCCGCCGAAGCCGATAAAGAGCAGACCATCATCGCCGCCGATGCCCAGAAGGAGCGTTCCATCCGCATCGCGCAGGGCGAGGCCGAGGCCAAGCTGGCCAAGATGAAGGCCGAAGGTGCCGGTATGCAGGCGATCCTCGACGGCAAAGCGAAGGGCTACGACGCCCTCGTTAAGGCTTGCGAGACCGCCAACCAAGCCGCGACGCTGCTGCTCATCGAAAAGTTCCAGGAAATCGCCTCGATCCAGGCGCAGGCCATTCAGGATCTTCCGATCGAAAAGGTTATTGTCTGGGACGGCGGCGGAAAAGACGGCGGCATGGCCGGACTCGGTGGACGCCTTATGGGCGCATTGCCTCCGATGCACGAACTCGCCAAGCAGGTCGGCATTGACCTGCCCGAGTTCCTCGGGAAGATGCAGGGCGATAAGAAAGAGGAAGAGCCTACCGCCGAATAATCCGCGCTTCTGAAAAGAGATCGGACGGATCGGACAGACAAGTCCGATCCGTTTTTATTTCTCCAGCGCCTCGAAGCCCCTGTCGAGCAGCTTGCGGGTGGTGGCGTTGCGGGTGGCCTTGTCAGGGCTGCCTAGTACGACGGAGATGACGCGCTGGCCGTCGCGCACGGCGGTGGCGGCGAGCGACCAGCCACCGATGCCGTGGTAGCCGGTTTTCAGGCCGTCGCAACCCGGGTAGGGATCCCTTCCCACCAAGACGTTGCGGTTTGCGAGCATGAATTTTTCCTTGCGGATTGGCGATAGCGGCAGATAGGTCAGCTTGGTGCTGGTATAGCGCAGGGTTTCGGGGTGGCGCAGGACGGCCAGGGATAAAATGGCAATGTCGTAGGGGGTGCTGATATCCGGTTGTTTTCCTTTGCCGGGAGGCAGTCCGTGCTCGGAATGGTAGGTCGTCGCGTTCATGCCAAGCTCGCGCGCCTTTTGGTTCATCATATCCACAAAGGCCGCCTTGCTGCCGGCCACATGGATGCCGAGCACGCGGGCGGCATCGTTGGCGGAGTGGATGACCAGTGCGTTGAGCAGGTCGTCGACGGTGAATGCCATGGATTCGCGCGTGTCGAGATAGGCCTGCGAACCCCCGACATCGACGCCTTCTTTCGTGATTTTCACTTTATCGCCGAGGTGGATGACGCCCGCATCGATCTGGTCGAGCACAATCAGCATCGTCATCAGTTTGGTGACGCTGGCGGGGTAGCAGTAGGTGGTGGCGCGGTTTTCATAGAGGATCTTTCCCGAGCGCGCATCCACGACGATGGCGCCCCGGTAGGGGGTTCCCGTTAGGTTGGAGTAGACCTTCGAGGTGCGGCGGTTGGGGCGGTCGGAACGCAGGTAGCCCTCGCGCGAACCGGGTATGGCAATCGTTTCGCGGGCTTGCACCGGAGCCATTTCAACCACTTCGACGGGGATGGTTAGTTCCGGCACCTTAAAGTCGGCCAACGGTTCCGGAGCAGGCTGTACGGCCTCGATCTTGGGTTTGTTGGTCTGGGGTTGGGGTTTCCGGTCGTCGCGCTTGCCAAGCAAGATGATAAATACGAGCACATGCAGGGCGATCAAGACGGTGGCGATGGCTATGATATTGCTTTTCTTCATATAAAATGCACCAATTCCGATTTAAAGCCGAACATCTGAAGGAATTCATGAACGACATACAATCTCAATTTGTAAAAAACATTCTCGCCGATGCGCAAACCCATCTCAAGGAACGCGGCAAGGCCTTCGCTCCCTCCAATATTGCCCTCTGCAAATACTGGGGCAAGCGCGATGCGGTTCTCAACCTGCCGATCAATTCCAGTCTCTCCATCTCTCTCGGAGATCTTGGCACCCACACGGAGCTGCGGTTGTGCGACGAGGACATGGTCTATCTGAATGGCCAACTCCAATCTCCCGACTCGTCTTTCGCAAAACGTATCGCCGTCTTTCTCGACCTGTTCCGTCCAATGCTTGGAAACGGACATTTCGAAGTCCGCACCGAAAACAATATTCCAACCGCCGCCGGACTGGCATCGTCGGCCTCCGGCTTTGCGGCGCTGGTGCTGGCGCTGGATAATCTGGCGGGGTGGGGGCTCGACCGCAAAAAGCTCTCCATGCTCGCCCGACTCGGCAGCGGTAGCGCGTCGCGGTCGGTCTACGACGGCTTTGTGCAGTGGAACGCCGGAACCAACCCCGACGGAACCGATTCGTTCGCCGAGCAACTTTCCGAAACATGGCCGGAATTCCGCATGGGCATCCTCGAACTTTCCAGCGCCCGCAAGCCGGTCGGATCGCGCGATGGCATGAACCGCACCGTCGCAACCTCCGCGCTCTATGAAAGCTGGCCGCGGCAGGCCGCCGCCGACCTCGCAATCCTCCGCGCCGCCATCGATGCCCGCGATTTCACAGCGCTTGGAAAAACCGCCGAACGCAACGCGCTTTCCATGCATGCGACCATGCTGGCCGCCTGGCCACCTTTGCTTTATCTCCAGCCCGAAACCATCGAACAGATCCACAAGGTCCAGCGCGTCCGAGCCGAAGGGCTGGAGGTCTATCTCACCATCGACGCCGGCCCCAACATCAAGCTCCTCTTCCTCGAGGAAAACGAGGCCGCCGTCGTCGCCGCCTTCCCTGATCTGAAAACCATCCAGCCGTTTGGGTAAACCATGCCGGAACTTCCAGAGGTTGAAACGATTGCGCGGCAGCTGCGTGCGCGCGGGGTCGAGGGACGGGAGATCCTTTCGGTGAAAGTGAATTGGGCGCGGACGGTGGAACCGCTGTCGGTTGTTTCGTTTTCAAAGCAGGTTCGCGGAACGACCATCGACGAGATTTCAAGAGTCGGGAAATGGATGCTGTTTTCGCTCTCCTCGGGCAAGACGATCATGATCCACCTGCGCATGGCGGGTAGTTTTTCGATGGAGGCAGGGGCGCATGACCGGATCGTGCTGAAGCTGTCGGATGAACTGAGTCTATACTACCGCGATACGCGCAAGTTCGGCCGCTGGAAGCTGGTGGACGACCCGCAGGCGATTCTCGGCAAGTTGGGGCCGGATGCGTTGACGCGGCGGTTCACCCAAAAGTATTTCCGCGAAGCGATGCGCAAGCGGCATCGGATGATCAAGCCGTTGATTTTGGATCAGTCGATTGTGGCGGGGCTGGGAAACATCTATGCGGACGAGGCGCTGTGGGAGGCGAAGATCCATCCAGAACGTCGGTCGGATTCGCTGGACGATGCCGAACTATCGACCCTGTTCAAGGCGATCAAGCATGTGCTGTCCCTTGGCGTGAAGAATCGGGGAACATCGCTGGGCGACGGGAAAACCAACTATCGCGATGTGGACGGGGAGTCGGGCCGTCACCGCGAAATGGTAAAGGCCTATGGGCGGTCGGGAAAACCCTGCGTGCGGTGCGGAACCTTCCTCGAAAAGATCGTCGTTGCGCAACGCGGAACCACCTTTTGTCCGGTGTGCCAGCAATGATGGCTTTTTTGCCTAGTTGCTTGGTTCTTCGGTAGTAGGCATTTGTTTTTGTACTTCGTCGGCGGGTAGCAAATACCTGTACTCTGGCGGGAAAACCAAATGGTTCCCGTGGGTTTTTCTGATCCTGATCCCGACACTGCCGTGGTAGTGGCAGAGTCCACGATCTATGTCCCTAAAATCGCCCACAAAGGGAAAACGGAATTCAATCCGGGCATGGGAGGGGGCGGGGGGTAAGCCATGCGAAGGTTTCCCTTGATCTTTCCTGCAAGAGCGTGACGGACGCAACCCCGGGGTTGCTGGGCAAGCTGGCGGCACCTTGATTCGTTCCATGCCTATCCGGTTGACACACCATGCCACTACATAGAGCCCAGCCATACCGCCTATGCAGTTCACTCAAAGCGAAGCGGAGAGTGATGGGGGAATTGGGCAAAAATCATTCTTCCTCTATACCGTTTGGCCTGTTCTCCCTCTTTCGATCCTTGGCTTTTTGCCGCAGGTCTTGGAAGAAGCCCTGCATGACGGATTTGCAGGCGTCTTCCATCAGGCCGGTTTCGACTTCGACGCTGTGGTTGAGGTCGGCGGTGTCGAGGATCTGGAATTTGGAGATGGCGCCGCCGCGGATGGGGTCGGTCATGCCCCAGATGACTTTTTCGATACGGGCGAGCACGAGCGCGCCGGCGCACATGGGGCAGGGTTCCTTGGTGACATACATGACCGCGCCGTTGAGCCGCCAGTTGCCGACGGCTTGCGTGGCTTGGGTGATGGCCAGTATTTCGGCGTGGGCGGTGGGGTCCTTCAGGGTTTCGGTCTGGTTGTGCGCCTTTCCGATGACTTCACCGGCCTTGACGATCACCGCGCCGCAGGGCACTTCGCCCTCTTCGGCGGCGATTTCGGCCTGCCGCAGGGCCATGCGCATAAATTGGATGTCGGGGGATAGGTTGTCCATAAAATCCTGCTAGTTCGGAACGATGACGTTGAGGGCGCTGGGGAGCACTTCGATGTGGATGTTCGTTTCGGCTTTCATCAGTTCGCCGTCGATCTGGATCGGCGAGGCGCTTTTGCGTTGGACGGTCATGGTTTTGAAATGTCGGTTGGTGACCAAGGGATGCTGGTGGAAGGTTTTTTCGATAAGTCGGTGGATCTGGCCGAGCACCAGCGGCATGTCGTTTTTTTCGATGGCGACGAGCTCGAGGTCGCCGCTGTCGGCCTTGGCGTCGGGGGCAACGAGCACGTCGCTGCCGAATTGGGAGAGGTTGGCGACGGTGAAGATGAGCGGGTGCTTGAAGTCGATGGATTCACCGTCAATCTCGACATGGAAGGGTTGCGCCTTGTATTCCAGCAATTGCTGGGCACCCGCCAGCACGTAGGGGACAATTCCACGGAACGGGTATTTCTCGAAACTTTTCACGAGTGCGCCGTCCCACGCCATGGAGCAGGTCACAAAAAAGAGCCGGTCGTTGGCCTTGCCGACATCGATGCGCAGGGTGCGCCCGCCGAGCAGCGCCTTCGCGGCCTCGGCGGGGTGGAGCGGGATTTGGAAGTGGCGGGCAAAGCCGTTGCCGCTACCGGCGGGAACCACGCCAAGACGCACATCGGTTCCAACCAGCGCGCACCCGATGGAGTTCACCATGCCGTCGCCGCCGACCACAAGAATGGTGTCGGTGCCGCGTTCGATGGCGCGTCGCACCTTGCCAACCCCGTCCTCGGCAGACTGGCTAAACTGGAAGGAAATATCGTGTTCGGGGGTGTCCCAAACCTTCTCGATGGCGGAGATAAAGCGGTAGGGGCCGCCGGTTCCGGATTTTGGATTGATGAGTACGAGTACTTGTTTCATGACGGTTCCGTGACTGGTTGATCTTCTGGACTTGTAGCACACAGGCCGGTGTTTGTGAATAGCGATGCGACTCGATTATCCATTTTCGGCTCTTTTGCGGGTTATTGGTTGTACGGCACCACCCTTTTAGGCTATAAACCCCGCTTTGATTTAGGGAAGCCCGTTGGGCATTAATTGATTAAGGAGTCTTTAGAATGAATATTCTGCATGTATGCGCAAACCCGAAGCCGACCGAGGAGTCTGTTTCCAAGCAGCTCGCCGCCGCTTTTTTCGGCAAAATAATTGAGCTTAGGCCTGATGTTGATTTGGTGAACGTCGACCTCTATGACGAAAAGCCGCCGTTCTACTCCTACGAATTGTACAAGCGCGCCTGGTATCCCGTCTTTGACGAATCCTACGAGCCGTCCAAGGCCGAGGACATGGCCATCAACTATGCCGCCAAGCAGGCGGAAGCCTTCAACGTCGCCGATGTGCTCGTGCTCACCATGCCGATGTGGAACTTTACCGTTCCGGCCATCATGAAGGCGTGGATGGATCAGATCCTCTGCCCCGACCTGACCTTCACCACCAGCCCGGAAGAGGGTGTCCAACCGCTGCACAACATCAAGAGCATCGTCCTGCTCGTCGCTTCCGGTGGTGTCTACAAGGAGGACGACGAACGCGATGCACTAAGCAGACAGGTTCGCGCCGCCTTTGGATTCATCGGCATCGACGACATTGAGATTGTCTGGGCCGACGGTCAGAATCCGCTCTTTAACATGGACCATGAGCAGCGCAAGGGAATGGCCATCGAAGCGGCGATGGAAACGGCCGAAGACATTGCCGAACTCGAATTGGAAGTGACTGAGGCGGTTGCCGAATAAGACCCATGGCTGTATTCGTCAAAATCTGTGGAATCTGCTCTAGGTCTGACCTCGGGCAGATTTCTGCGTTTCAGCCCGATGCGCTCGGCTTCATCCAATGGGTGAAATCAAAACGCCATGTCGATCCGGAAACCGTCGGGCAGTGGGAAACCCCCGCAGGCATCAAGCGCGTCGGCGTATTCGTCGACCCCTCCGAAGACGAGCTAAAGCACGCTGCCGCAACTGCCCGATTCGACGTGTTGCAACTCCATCGAATTTCCAACGATTGGGAAATAGACCGTGCAATTGTTCCGAATCTAGAAATCTGGCACGCCCTGAATCCGGATGATTTCAGGGCTCAAGTTTCAACTTTCAAGTTTGATCGCCTCCTCCTCGATTCCTACGATCCCAAAACCATCGGCGGAACCGGAAAGACCTGCGACTGGAACCATGCCCGCGAAATGGTCCAATCTCTGGAAATGCCGATACTTCTTGCGGGTGGCCTAACGCCGGACAACGTGGCCAAAGCCATTAAAACGGTTGGCCCGTGGGGCGTCGATGTCAGCTCTGGCGTCGAAATTGAACCCGGTGTGAAGGACATCGCCAAGGTCGAAGCCTTCATCACCGCTTGCCGAGCATCATGATTACCACGCGCTTTGCCCCAAGCCTCACTGGCTACCTCCACCTTGGCCATGTGCTGCACATGGTTTATGTATGGGGCATCGCCCGCGCCAAGGGAGGGAGGGTGCTCTCGCGGATCGAGGACCACGACCGATCGCGCAACCGCCCGGAATACGAGCCGGCCATTCTGGCTGACATGCAATGGCTGGGCTTTGTTCCCGACCTCGGAATTACCGCAACGGATGCACCGGATCCTTCGCCCTATCGGCAAAGCGACTGCGCCCATCATTACGCCGAGGCGTTGCGGTTGCTTGCGGAAAAGGGTCTGGTCTACGGTTGCGAATGCAGCCGCAAGGAGATTTTAGCAAAACAGTCGGACGGCCAAGGCGAGCTGTGCTATCCGGGTTCCTGCGCGGACAAGAATCTTCCGCTTGAAGGCAATACAGTCCGTTTTCGGATTCCTGTCCAAGCGGTTGCCTTCCGGGATCTGGCATTGGGCGCTTGCCATCAAGCCCCCGTGGGTCAATGCGGCGATTTCTCGTTGCGCGATCGCACCGGCCAATGGACCTATCAATTTTGCTGTGTTTGCGACGACATCCGGCAGGGCATCAACCTCGTTGTGCGCGGAGAGGATATTCTTTCCAGCACCGGGCGGCAGATCCAGCTTTTCCAGGCATTGGGGCATCCTTCCCCGAACTATTTCCACCACCCGTTGGTTTTCGATGCATACGGCGAAAAGCTCAGCAAGCGCCAGCGCTCCGAGAGCATCACCGAGTTGCGCGAAGCCGGTATTTCCGCCAGCGAGGTCATGGGCCGGGCGGCCTACCTTGCCGGAATGGTTTCCGCGCCAAGGCCGTTAAGTCTTAACGACGCACTGGCTCTGCTTGGTTGAGCCCTAATTCGACCTTACATCTAAATACCCCGATCGTGGGAACTAGATGTAAGGTTCGGAAAGGGCGCGTGCGATGGATTGCCGGAGGGTGTTGTGGAGACCGAACACTTTTCGTCCGAGGTATTCCTTCGGGAGGAGTTCTGCGGGAAGCAATGGATCGAGCCGCATGCATTGGATATAGGCCTCGGCTTCTTGATAGAGCAAGGACATCAATGCGTCCTCGTCGGGCTCCTCTTCCTTTAACCGCTGGAGATTGTTGGAGTAGACTGCAAGGTACCGCGATTGCAACTCGTGGAGTTTGTCGAAATCCCATGCATCCAAGACCAGTTCCTGCGTTTCCCGATGGAGCACCGTTCTGGATTCCAGTAGATAGGAGACGGCATGGACGGATGCAGCACTCTCGAGATCGTCATATTCAGGGCGGATGTCCCTTGGTGTGATCCATACGCTTTTCTGCAGGCATCCCATGTGCAGTCGTTTCAGAAATCCGCGCAAGGTATCGCGGTAATGGCGCTCACGCTCGGGAACGTCGAAGATTAGCATGTACCAGATCCCGTTCCAGCGGGAGTCCCAAAGCTTGTCGGGGCGATGGTAAGCCGGAAGGCGCGCGCGGCCCTGCGGGGTAAGTTTGAGATGGGGGAGTTTCCCGTCGTCATCGTGGCGTACGACCAAGCCCGCCTTTCGCAAGCGGGACATCGCCGTGTAGTAGGCGGTTTGGCTGGGATAGGTCTTGTTCCAGGCCAAGGAGCGCCCATTGCTCGCGAGGATCTCGCCGACCCCGCCCAGCAGGTCGATCCACTCCTCGCTGATCCGTCTTTTCACGACCGGCAACGACCAGTCTGGGTGGTGAAATGTTTTCCAATCCATAATGCACCTTTCATCTAACTACCACGATCGTGGGAGTTAGATGAAAGGTTGGGCGTTTGGCAAGGACAAAGCACCGGGCCGGAGAGGGAATTAGCCTTGAAATGCGCGACGGGGCAGAACATGATCCATTTCGACTTTTGCAAAGGATTTAACCATGAAACCAACCCAACCTGATTCACACGGGCACTTTGGCCCCTATGGCGGAATGTTTGTTCCGGAAACGCTGATGGAGCCGCTTAACGAGCTGACGCGCGTCTATAAGAAACTCCGCAAGGATCCGGAGTTCAAGAAGGAGCTGCAATACTACCTTCGCGAATATGTCGGCCGCCCAACCCCGCTTTATTATGCGGAACGCATGACCAAGAAACTGGGCACCGCCAAGATCTACCTGAAGCGCGAAGACCTTTGTCACACGGGTGCGCATAAAATCAACAACTCCATGGGGCAGATCCTTCTGGCCAAGCGGATGGGGAAGACGCGCATCATTGCCGAAACCGGTGCGGGGCAGCACGGGGTGGCAACGGCGACGGTTTGTGCGATGTTCGGTCTGGAATGCATTGTCTACATGGGCAAGGTCGACATGGAGCGCCAGGCCCTGAACGTCTTTCGCATGGAAAGCCTCGGCGCCACCGTGGTTCCGGTTACGATCGGCCAGCAGACGTTGAAAGAGGCGGTGAACGAAGCCATGCGCGACTGGGTTTCCAATATCCGCACGACGCACTATATTTTGGGTTCCGCACTCGGTTCGCACCCGTATCCCATGATGGTGCGCGATTTCCAGAGTGTGATTGGCCGCGAGGCGCGCAAGCAGATTCTCAAAGCCGAAGGGCGCTTGCCCGATGCCCTCGTGGCTTGCGTCGGTGGCGGCAGCAACGCGATCGGCCTGTTCCATCCGTTTATCAAAGATGAAGGCGTCCGCTTGATTGGCGTCGAGGCCGGCGGTTTCGGAGTCGAAGGCGGTATGCACGCCGCGCGTTTTGCGCAGGACAAGATCGGGATTCTCCAAGGCACGAAAACCTATGTGCTGCAGGACAACGACGGCCAGATTTCGTTGACCCATTCCATCAGCGCGGGACTCGACTATGCCGGCGTCGGACCCGAACACAGTTTGCTGCGCGACCTTAAGCGCGCGGAATATTTCCACGTTACCGATGTCGAGGCCGTCGATGGTTCCGACAAATTGGCGCAGTGGGAGGGCATCCTGCCCGCGCTCGAAAGCGCGCACGCGATTGCATGGGTCGTCAAGAATGCCAAGCAGTTCGGCAAGGACGACCTGCTGGTCATCAATGTGTCGGGCCGCGGCGACAAGGACGTGCAGCAACTGGCCGACTGGAAGGCGAACCGCGATAAGGATTAGGCGGTCTGCTTTTTCGGATTGAGCACCCAGCGCTTGTTATACCAGAAATATTGCTCGGGGGTCTGGATGATCTCATTGGAAAGAGCCGTCATGACTTGCTGCATGATGCGCTGCTGGTCTTCCTCTCTTTCAACCGAAGGATCGGGCGTGATTGGGTCGAGCAGGACGGCATCATGCTGGGTCCAGCCGATACGGCGCACGCAGACGGGGTAGATGGGGCAGTTGGCCATTTGTGCAAAAGAGGCTGTTCCGGTGGCGATGGTGGCCTTTCCGTTAAGGAAGTCGACCGTGACGCCCTTGGCTCGCGAATTGATATCGGGCAGGATGGCGAGCACTTTCCCTTGTTTAAGCCGGTCGACCACGCTTTTCCACATCCGCGCCTCGCGATGCAACACCTCCATGCTGAAGGTGCGTCGCATCCGGTTGATGTAGGCATCCATGAACGGGTTTTTCTGTTTGCGCACAATGGTGAAGAGTGGAATCCCCACGAGGTCGGCGGCGATGCCGGCGATTTCCCAATTGCCCATGTGGGGGGTTGCGAAAATAAAGCCGCCCTCGCAATCTTTCAGGATTTGTTTTAGCTTTGGCTCAAGGTTGGCTACCGGTTGCTTCTGTATTTTTTCCGGGGTAAGCATTGAAAAACGAAGTGCATCGATGGCGTTGAAGCAAAGGTTGCGCCACGCGATCCATGCGATGCGACGGACTTCCTTGTCCGTATAGCGGTCGCCGAATACCTCCCGGATGCGCTCGTGTGTCCGCGCCACATGAACGCGCCCGATGAAGTGCGATCCCGCTGCGGCGATCCACCCCAATGCCAGCGCCGCGCGTAGCGGCAGGATGCGGATCAGTCCGCTGACCAGAACCAGCGAGACATATTCAATAATGTGTTTGGGCTTATGTTTCATGGGATTAACGAGTAGTTCACACTGCGTAGTTTAAGCTATAGATTCCAGGTTTCACGTTTCACCTCTTCTTTTCCCACTTCCGTTCCTTGGGCGGATTGCGCAGGGGGTCGGGCTTGGCGGCAATGTAGACGAGGCCTTCGCCGATGGCGTGCGCGATCCTGTGCTCAAGCTCGGCGCAGGGGCGCACCTTGTATTCGTGGGCGGAGTTGATGAACACCTTTGGGCCGTCGAGAAACTCGATGCACAAGTTGAGCGGGGTGTTGCCGCGGAATTCGGTGACGGCTTCCTTGAGCGTGCCCATCATCGGGCCGTTCACGCCCATTTCGGGTAGGTGGAGACTGACGCGATCGCAGAAAAGAGTGGCGGCTTGGTCGAGCGGGAAGATTTCCAGCACCTGGAACTTCAGGTCGCCGCTATCCTCCTCCATCATGATGCCGCCGAGCATGACCGTGGCATCCTCTTGGACAAGGTTGCCGTACTCCGCGAAGGGTTCGGGAAAGATGATGGCGCTGATGGAGCCTTCGAGCCCTTCGATCCGGAAGGTCGCCATCGGCTCCTGTTTCTTCTTGGTGAAAAGCTTGCGGGTCTCGACAATCATGCCGCCGACGCGGGTGCGTTCGCCTGCCGCGAGTTGCTGGATATCCTTCATGCGCTTGAGGGCGAAGTGGTCGAGATCCCATTCGTAGCGGGCGAGCGGGTGGCCGGAGATAAAGAAGCCGATCAGCTCTTTTTCGGCGGCGAGCATTTCGGATTCCGACCACGGTTTGCAGTCGGGGAACTCCTCGTCGACGGCACTGTCCGAGGTCTCTTCGGCGCCCAGCATATCGAACATGGAGCACTGGCCGGAGGCTTTGTCCTTCAAGGCTTCGGCAGCGCGGCCAATAGCGATGTCGATGCCGTTGAACAAGCGCGCCCGGTGGATGCCGGTGAAGTCGAACGCACCGGAGCGAATCAGGCTTTCAACCACTTTTTTGTTGGTACCGGTGATTCGCGAGCAAAAATCCATGAGTCCCGCGAAGGATCCGTTTTCGTCGCGTTCGTGGACAATCTCTTCAACGACGCCTTCGCCAACGCCTTTGATGGCGGCCATGCCGAAGCGGATATCGCTGCCGTCGGGCACGGCATTGAAGCGCGCAATCGATTCGTTGACGCAGGGTGGAAGCACGGCGATACCCACCTCCTTGGCCTCCGAAATAAATCCGGTCAGCTTGTCGGAATTACCCATTTCGCCGGACAGCAGCGCGGCCATGAATTCGGAGGGGTAGTGCGCCTTGAGCCAAGCGGTTTGGTAGGTGACAAAGCCGTATGCGGTGGAGTGCGACTTGTTGAAGCCGTACTGCGCAAATTTTTCAATGTTGTCGAAGATGGTTCCGGCGAGCTTGGCATCGATGCTGTTGGTCGATTTGCAACCGTCGACAAATTTGCCCCGTTGCTCGGCCATGACCTCGGGTTTTTTCTTGCCCATGGCGCGACGGAGGATATCCCCTTCGCCGAGCGAGAAACCGGCCAGTTTTTGGGCGGCCTGCTGGATCTGCTCCTGGTAGACGATGATGCCGTTGGTTTCCTTCAGGATCGGTTCGAGCAGCGGGTGGTCGTATTCAACCTCCTCCTGCCCATGCTTGCGCTTGATGAAGGAGGGGATGAACTGCATGGGACCCGGGCGGTAGAGCGCGAGGATGGCAATGATGTCCTCGATGCAGTCGGGGGCGACCTGCCGCAGGGTGTCGCGCATGCCGCCGGATTCCAACTGGAAGATGCCGACGGTGTCGCCGCGCGCCAGCATCTCGAACGTTTTTGCATCGTCGAGCGGTAGCTTTTCGGGGTCGATATCGATGCCGTGGTTGCGTTTTATGAGTGCGCAGGCTTCATGGATAATGGTGAGGTTTTTCAGCCCGAGGAAGTCCATTTTAAGCAATCCGATGTCTTCGGTCGGACCTTTTTCGAACTGGACGACGATCAGCTTTTCCTTCTGCTCGCGCATGAGCGGGATGATTTCGATCAGCGGTTTTTCGCCGATCACGACGCCCGCGGCATGCATGCCCGTATGGCGCGGCAGGCCTTCGAGGATCCGCGCATGTTTCATGATGCGCTTGGCATCCGGTTCGGAATTCGTGGCCAGCTTGAAGTCGGGGCTTTCGGCCAGCGCCTTTTCGAGCGTGGTGCCCGGCGTTTCGGGAATCATCTTGGCGAGACGGTCGCAGTAGGGCAGCGGGATTTCGAGCACGCGCCCGAGGTCGCGCATCAGCGTCTTTGCTCCGAGCGTTCCGAAGGTAATGATCTGCGCGACGCAGTCCTCGCCGTATTTATCGCGCACGTAGCGAATCACGTCGGCGCGGCGGGTCGGGCAAAAGTCGATATCGAAGTCGGGCGGCGAGACGCGATCGGGGTTGAGGAACCGTTCGAAGATGAGGCTGTATTTAAGCGGGTCGACCGTGGTGATGGCCAACGAGTAGGAGAGCAATGAACCCGCCCCCGAACCCCGGCCCGGCCCTACCGGTATGCCTTCGCGGCGGGCGTATTGGATGAAGTCCTGCACCACGAGGAAGTAGTTGATGTAGTTGGTTTTTTCGATGATGCCGACTTCGTAGTAGAAGCGTTCGTTAATCTCTTTTTCGCGGTCGTCCTTGGGCTGGTCAAGGTCGTCGATGCCATAGAGTGCTTCGAGTCCGGTCTTGCCGAGGTGGATGAGGTAGCTCTTTTTGTCGAAGCCGTCCGGGAGCTCGAAGCTGGGGAAGTGGAGCCGCTCGGCGGGGAGGTCGAATTCGAACTGGACGTTGCAGCGGCGGGCAATCTCGACGGTGTTGGCAATGGCTTCGGGCTGGTCGGGAAAGAGGGCGGCCATCTCCTCGCCGCTCTTCATGTAGAACTGGTCGCCTTCGTAGCGGTGGCGGTTTGGGTCGGCCACGAGGTCGCCGCGCTGGAGGCAAATGAGTACATCGTGCGCCTCGGAATGTTCCTTTCGGACATAGTGGACATCGTTGGTTGCCACGAGCGGGAGACCCGTGCGCTTGGCAATCTCCAACATATTCTGGTTGGCCGTTTTCTGTTCCGGCAGGCCGTGGTCCTGCAGCTCCAGGAAAAAGTTGTTTTTTCCGAGGATGTCGGAATATTCGCGGGCGAGGGCTTCGGCCTTTGCGAGATCCCCGTCTTTGCACGCTTCGGTCACTTCGCCCCGCAGGCAGGCGGAGAGGCCAATGAGTCCCCGGCTGTATTTGCGAAGCAGATCCTTGTCGATCCGCGGTTTGTAGTAGAACCCCTCGAGCGAGGCGAGGGATACGAGCTTAACGAGGTTGTGGTAGCCTTCCTGCGTCTCGGCCAGCAGCACCAAATGCATATTGTTGCGTTGGGAGCTTTTTTCTTCGATGCCGTTGCGGGCGACGTAGACCTCGCAACCGATGATCGGCTTGATGCCGAACGAATGGGCGGTCTTGTAGAAATCGACTGCGCCGTAGAGCACCCCGTGATCGGTAATGGCCAAGTGCTGCATGCCCATGTCGGTGGCGGCCTTCATGGCGTCTTTAATCTTTACAGCACTGTCGAGCAGGCTGTAGCTGGTATGAAAATGCAGATGGCAAAATGGTACGCGACTCACGGGATCCCTTTCCGATACATTGTAAAAACGGAAGATAAAATCCAGCGGGCGCGATGAACAGATAAATCGTCCGGCGGCTGGGGATTTTGCGGGAAATGCGAGGAAACGCAGCTATTCAGGATTCTGCCGGATCAGGTCGTAGAACGGCCGCGGCGAACGGATCTGGATTTGTTTCCACGGTTTCATGTCCAGTTCGTAGCGCGGATATCCGATCCGTGTTTCGGTGGGGATGCTGCCCGTGCGGGAAACTCGCAACGGACGTGCGAGCTACACGCCTCCGAGCTGTGCGTCCTTCACCGTTTTATTGTTCGCCGACCCTGTCCGCCGACCTTTAAAAATGGAAACATTTTTCTTGCGGTTGATGCGGTTTGATATAGTTTCTCGCAAATTCAACGGGGAGATGTTGATTATGCACGAAATTATGACAATCGACGAAGTGGCCGCATATTTGCGCGTTTCCGAGCGTACGGTGTATGACTGGGCGCAGAAGGGGGATCTGCCGGGTGGCAAGCTGGGCACGACGTGGCGCTTCAAGCGCGAGGATGTCGAGAACTGGGTAAACTCCAGGCTTTCGAGCAATCCCGTTTCCTCCCCGGCTCCCGGCGGGGTAACGAGCAGTGCAACCTTGACGGCCGAGCGTGTGGTCTTGATGGATGCGGCGGATAAGAAAACCGTGTTGACGCGCCTCGTCGATCTCTTGGCCGAAACCCCGTTTGTGCGCAATCGCGACGAGCTGCTCAAGGGGATTTTTGCCCGCGAGGAACTTATGAGCACGGGCATCGGGTTCGGTATTGGCGTTCCGCATGT
The DNA here is from genome assembly GCA_965372395.1 of uncultured bacterium. Classification (GTDB taxonomy): domain Bacteria; phylum Verrucomicrobiota; class Kiritimatiellia; order Kiritimatiellales; family Pontiellaceae; genus Pontiella. The sequence goes on along the minus strand of CBDVCB010000001.1, from coordinate 19,334 downwards.
ACGCATCGATTCGGTGACGGACCTAGTGATGGCGGTCGCGGTGTGCAAGCAGCCGGTTGCCGACTACAGCTCGCTCGACGGGCAGCCGGTACAGATTGTCTGCATGTTGGCCGCCCGTTCCGACCAGCACACGAAATATATCCGCACGTTGTCCTCGATCAGCTCCCGTCTGAAGGATCCGGCCACGCGCGATCGCATCATTGGCTCGGACGATCCCGCCTATATTCATAGCCAACTCATTGCATCGGAGTAGATTTATGCACGGAATACACCTAGGTGTTCTTGCTGTTCTTGGAATTTGCGTCGCGGGTGGCGTGGTCGGCGCGTGGATTTTCCAGAAGCTGAAGATTCCGCAGGTAGTCGGCTACATCGTGGTGGGCGTGCTGATTGGCGATACGGGTTTTGGGTTGCTTCATCCAGCGGATATTGCCGCACTGGGCTCTTTCAACAATTTTGCGCTGGGGCTGATCGGCTTCCTAGTGGGCGGCGAGCTGAGCGGCAGCATCTTCAAGAAATACGGCAAGCAGTTTACCGCAATCCTGCTGGGGGAGGGGCTGCTGGCTTTCCTTTTGGTGGGGGTTACTTGCACGTTGATTGTCAATTGGGTTGTTCACGACTGGATCACCGCTGTGGCGGCGGGCGTGGTGTTTGGTGCCATTGCCTCGGCCACCGACCCGGCCTCGACGATCGATGTGCTGTGGGAATACCGCTCCGCCGGAGTGCTCACCACCGCCATCGTGGCGATCGTTGCGCTCGACGATGCGCTGGCGATGACGCTCTACGGCATCGGCACCAGCGTGGCCACGATCCTTACGCAAAGCGGTGGCGACTCCATCGGCACGACGCTCATGCATACCGGCATCGAATTGGGGGGCGCGATCGGGCTCGGCGTGGTATGCGGCTTTGTGCTCAACGCCATGATGCACTATATGCCGCAAACCGAAAAACGGCTCGGCATCTCCGTCGGCATCCTCCTGCTTTGCATCGGCCTCTCCGTGGCGTTCAACATGGATGTAATCCTCGCCACCATGGCGGTGGGTATTGTGCTCATCAACCGGGCGCCGAAACGGAGTAAAAAACTATTCGAGACGATCCGCTCTTTCTCGACCCCGATCTACATCATCTTCTTCGTGCTTGTCGGCGCCCGCCTTTCGCTGGGCAACATGCCGTTGTGGCTCTGGGGGCTGGTGGCGGCCTACGTCCTGATGCGGAGCCTCGGCAAGTGGGTCGGCGCCTACTGGGGCGGTCGGCTCTCCAAGGCCGAGCTGCCCGTCCGGAACTATCTGGGCATGGCCATTTTCGCCCAGGGCGGCGTAGCCGTCGGCCTCTCCATTGTGGCCAGCCACAACCTCCAGCACATCCAGGTGACCGAGGCCATGAGCCTCGGCGACATGATCATCTTCACCGTCACCGCCACCACGCTCTGTGTGCAACTCATTGGCCCCGCCTTCGCCAAGCTCGCCATCAAGAAGGCCGGCGAGATTGGCCGCAACGTCACCGAAGAGGATGTCATGGCCGAGTGGAAGGTCTCCGATGTCGTCAACATCGAAATCGTTCCGCTACAGGAGGCTACACCGCTCGAAACCGTAGTGCAGGGGTTTGCCGATAAGGATGCCTTTGTCTATCCCGTCGTTTCCACCGAGGGGAAGATTATCGGCGTGTTGACCTTCGACATGCTCAAGGAACTGCTCGTCGACCGGGATACATGGCAGTGGCTCGTCGTGGGCGATGTGATGCAACCGGTCAATGAACGCCTGTTTTCCGAAATGAATCTGGGCGAAGCCCTGCTCGACATGCAAAACATGCAGGCCGAGGCGCTGCCCGTCATCGAAAGCGCCGAGAGCGGAAAGCTGCTCGGCGTGCTCGACCAGCGCGAAGCCCGCCGCAAGGTCGGCACCGAACTCGTCCGCCGCCAAACCGCCGTTGTCTAATGAAACCGAACCGTCCAGTTGCAACCGTGTTGAAGTTCCCGCTGATGCTGGGGCTGATGCTGGTGTGGGGTGCCGCCTCGCTCGACGCGGGTACGCTGGATGCCGCGTTCCTTTCCTGCGAGGAAATGGATGGATGTTTCGAGGAGCCATTGGAAGAGGAAATCCGTGCCCCCCTTGCCTTCAAAGTGTTGATCTGCACCTTCGGTCTGGAGACCGAAGCCGCCGGTCTCGGACGGTTTTCCGGCACACTTGAACTCTCGAACACCGACTCTCCCGCCGCTCATCCCTTTGGCTGGATGATGCCCTTTCGCATTTGATCCGGGAACAATGAACAAAACCAGTAGGGGAATGCTTTGCGTCTCCCCTGCGGTTCCGTGTGCCCGATCCGGGCCGTCATTGTTTCTTGAATCAAAACTGAAAGGTAAAAATGAAAGCCAATCTAGAAAAAACCACGGTTAGGGATATCTCGTATCTGATCAACACCTCCTGCCTCCGGGCGGACAGCGGGACTTCGCTGGAAAACCTTGCGGAGATGCTCTGCACTTCCGACCGGTATAAAGTGTACCTGATGAATGGTTCGCAGCAACTTTGCGGGGTCATTCAGGCCAAGCAAATCGCGATGGAAGTGCTCAAGCTCTCGAAGCGCAAGGAAGATGCGGAAGAGATGCTTCCGGCGATCGCCTATGTGCTGAACTTCCACCACGCCAGCGACCTGGCCGAAGAGGCGGTTACCGTCCAGCCGGGTTCCACGCTGAAAACGGTGCTGGAGCTGATGGATCGCAACAGCATCCGCGAAATTGCTGTGATTAATGAGGATCGGCATCTGATCGGAACGCTGGAGGCGAAGCATATTCTTTCGCATTATCTGCACGACAAAGCCGAAACCAGTTTTTAGCGGAGGATGGAAATGAATGTGCTGAACTACACCCGCCGCGTGGAGTCGTGGCAGCCGGGCCTTCGTTCCGGCCCGCGCGATCAGGTTCTGGGCAACATGCTGGACCGGTTGTGTTCCGAGGAATTCTACACGGTGAATCCGGAACTGACCCATGAAGGCATTCTTCAAGCGCTGATCCATCGCGAAGCGCAGCGCACGACCGCCGTTGGCGAACAGATTGCTTTTCCCCATGCCCGGTTGGAGCATCTGAGGCAAGCGATCTTTGCGGTGGCTACACTGGAAGAACCTGTACTCTTCGAGGCGTTTCCCGTGCGCATCGTTTGCCTGATCCTGGTTCCGGCTTCCGAACCAACGGTTTCATTGAAAATGATGGCGCAGATGTCGCGCATGCTGATGGTGCCGGAGATTCACGCCCAGGTGCTCGGTGCGCCGTCCCCGGAGGCGTTGCGGGAAATTTTCAAGCAGAGCAACCCCCGCATCGATAAGCCGGTCGTTGCGCGCGACATCATGCGGCCGCCGCGCTTCAGCGTGCTGGAGAGCGATCCCGTCTCAAAGTGCTCGCACCTGATGAGTGTCAACAACCTGCAAGCCGTGCCCGTGGTTAACCCGCGCCATGAGGTGCTCGGGGAGATTACGGTGGAGCGGTTGTTCCGCTACGGCCTGCCGGACTTCTTCGCCAAGCTCAAGAGTGTCTCGTTCATTGCCGAATTCGATCCCTTCGAAAAATATTTTGCGGACGAGCGCAACACGCCGGCCCGCGAGATGATGGAACCCAATGCCCGCACGGTGCCGATGGACCATACCATCATGGAAATCGTGTTTGATCTAGCGATCCAGCCCTATACCAAGCTTTATGTTGTGGATGATGAAGGGCGCTGGGTCGGCACCATCGACAAGGGCATCGTCCTGGACAACGTCATCAACCACTAATTTCCCGGAGCCTTTTAAATGTTGATCCCTATTATTGTATTTCTAGTGGTGTACTTTTTCATCGCCACCGAGATCATCGACAAGACCATCGCGGCGCTCATCGGCGCGGGCCTGATGATCGGTCTGCACCTCGTCGGCTACGAAGAGGCGCTGCGTGCCATCGACATGAACGTGCTGTTCCTTCTGATCGGCATGATGATCGTCGTGAATACGCTGACCGATACCGGCGTCTTCGAATGGCTGGCCATCAAGCTCGCCCGCCTTGCAAAAGGCAACGGCCTCGTGCTGGCGATCTTCTTCATGATCCTGACCGCCGTGCTCTCGGCCTTTCTGGATAATGTGACGACCGTCATCCTGATGGCGCCGATCACCATCCTGCTCTGCCAGTTGCTCGAAATTCCCGCAGTACCGATCCTGATCATGGAAGCGGTCTTTTCCAATATCGGCGGAACCGCGACGCTGGTTGGCGATCCACCCAATATTTTGATCGGCTCGCAGACGCACCTTTCATTCAACGATTTCCTGATCAACCTGAGTCCGCCCGTGCTGGTTATGCTGGTGGTGCTGCTTGGCGTGATGGCGCTCATGTTCCGCAAGACCATCAAAACCACCGCGCAGACCCGCAAGCGCATCGAGCAGTCGCGCCCCGAAAAGGCGATTCTCCAGCCGTTGGTGTTGAAGAAGGCGCTGGCCGTCTTTGGCCTGATCCTCGCCGGTTTCTTTAGCGGGCGGTTGCTCGATATCGAGCCAGGCATTATTGCGCTGGTGGGTGCCATGGTCATGGTGTTGGTCTGCAAGAAAGACATCCATCATTCGCTGATCCATGTGGAATGGAACACCATCCTCTTCTTTGCCGGACTCTTCATGATGATTTCCGCGCTGGAACATGCCCACGTGTTTGAAAAAATGGGCGATTTTATCCTGCACATCTGCGGCGGCAACCTCATGGCCACGGCACTGACGATTCTGTGGTTCAGCGCCATCGCCTCGGCGATTGTGGACAATATCCCTTTGGTGATGGCAATGATTCCGCTGGTCAAAGGCATCATCCCCGTGTTTGCCCGGCAGATGGGTATAGACGACCCCATGTTGATCCAGTTGCAGATTGCGGAGCCCTTGCTGTGGTCGCTCGCGCTCGGTGCCTGCCTCGGCGGAAACGGAACCTTGGTGGGGGCCTCCGCCAACGTGGTGATTGCGCAAGTGGCCAACCGAAACGGCTGCCCCATCACCTTCTGGTCGTTCACCAAATATGGCTTCCCCTTCATGATCGCTTCGCTGCTGATCGCCCACCTTTATATTTATCTGCGGTATTTCATGTAGTCAGGAGAAGATTCCCATGTTTAAGCCCAAGTTGTTTACTTTGTTGAAAGGATATGATCGCGCCACTTTTATGGCCGATGGCATAGCCGGCATTACCGTTGGCATCGTGGCGCTTCCGTTGGCGATGGCATTTGCCATTGCCAGCGGCCTGCCGCCGGAACGCGGGTTGTTTACCGCGATTATCGCCGGGTTCCTGATCTCGTTGCTCGGCGGTAGCCGGGTGCAGATTGGCGGCCCGACTGGAGCCTTCGTGGTGATTGTTTCAGGCATTGTGGTGCAATACGGCTATGCGGGGCTTTGTTGGGTAACCTTGATGGCGGGTGTGTTGTTGATCCTTTTTGGGGTCTTTCGGCTGGGAGGGCTGATTCGTTTCATCCCATTCCCGGTCACAACCGGCTTTACTTCGGGCATTGCGCTGGTGATTTTTTCTACACAGATCAAGGATTTGCTAGGCTTGGAGATCGCCGCTGTCCCGGTGGAATTCCTCCCCAAGTGGGGAGCCTATCTCCAAGCGTTGGATACCGCATCGTTCGGAGCCGCCGCACTGGGGATCGGCACCGTTTTGTTGATTGTCGCACTACGGCGCTATGTTCCCCGAGCCCCCGCCATGCTCATCGCCATGCTGACGGCCACGGTGGCCGCTGCGCTACTGCATCTTGATGTCGAAACCATCGGAAGTCGCTTTGGAAATCTGCCGTGCATGCTACCTGTTCCCGGCGTTCCAATCCTTGGATTCGGTGAACTGCGCCAGCTCGTTCCTTCCGCCTTCACGGTGGCGATGCTGGCGGCCATTGAGTCTCTGCTTTCCGCAACCGTCGCCGACGGCATGACGGGAGGGAAGCATCGCCCGAATGCGGAGTTGATCGCAACCGGGGTTGCCAACATCGGCAGTATCTTCTTTGGCGGTATCCCCGCCACGGGAGCCATTGCCCGCACGGCCACCAATGTTAAGGCCGGGGCGCGGACTCCGGTAGCTGGCATAATTCACGCCCTGGTGCTTGCGCTGATTTTACTGCTTTGTGCGCCGCTGGCTAAAAGTATCCCGCTGGCCGCGTTGGCGGGTATCCTTGTGGTGGTGAGCTATAACATGAGCGAGCGGTATCATTTTGCCTCGATTTTTAAAGGACCAAAAAGTGACCGCTTGGTGTTGATCCTAACCTTCTTGCTCACCGTGCTGGTTGATCTGACTGTGGCGGTGCAGGTGGGAATTGTGCTTTCTTCGTTATTGTTTATCCGCCGCATGGCCGAGATCACCAACGTCAATATGATCACCCGCGATCTGCGCGGCGATGAAGATCCTGAAGATGATCCCATGGCGATCCAGTTGCGCGAGGTACCCGCCGGAGTTGAAGTCTTCGAAGTGAACGGCCCCTTCTTCTTTGGCATGGTGGATTCCTTTTGGAACGCCCTGCGCAATATTGAACGGCCCGTGCCCATATTGATCATCCGCATCCGCAACGTCCCCGCCATCGATGCCACCGGATTGCATGTTCTGCAGGATCTCTATAAAAAGAGCCTCAAGGACAATACGAAGCTAATCTTTTCAGGGGTCATGACCCAACCTCTTATTGTATTTGAACGATCGGGTTTTCTCGAAGAAGTCGGCGAAGAAAATTTTTGTGCGTCAATTGACGGGGCGCTGGCTAGAGCAAAACAGATATTGGATCGAACCAATTCTAAAAAATAGGAGAAGACGAAAATGACGAACCGGAAACAAATCAACCAACTCATCCAGCTCCAAGAGCTGGTCGTGGCGCGCATGCAGAAAAAGGCCGCGATGCCCAAGGCGCCGCTGGGTGCCCTGGATCAAAACATTGCCTTGCTCGGCGCGGATCTGCCGCAACGGACAAAGTCGCACCTCAACCAATTGTTGCGGAAGCACCCCGAAGCCGTGGTGCCCATTGTGGATGGACATTGCACGGGCTGCGGTATGGCGCAGACCAAAAGCATGGTCATCGAGGTGCATCGAGCGGATGAGTTGAATCGTTGTCCGGATTGTACACGCTATCTCTATTCTCCGTCCGAGATTGTTGCCCGCGAACGCGCCAGCCGGATTTACGGCGAGGTTGTTCCGCGCGGAATCGCCCGGTTTTCCGCCCCGTCGTTGATGGTGACTCCGCTGGAAGGCAGCACGCCCGAAGAGGTTCTCGGTCAGTTGTGCCAACGGATGCAGCAAGAAGCGTTTGTGGAGGACGGCAAGCAGCTCTTGGAACTCGCATTGCAGCGCGAGGCGATCATCAGTACGGCGGTCGATAGCGGCATGGCCTTTCCGCACGTTCGCGGTGTTGAAGGTGGTGGCTTGGCAATGGCGTTGGGCATCCACAAAAAGGGGATCCATTTCGGTGGCTCGGGAAGAATGCTCACACGCATCTTCTTCTTCATGATCATCCCCACCGCCACCAGTGCATTCTATCTCAAGCTCATTTCAGGGCTCTCGCAAACCTTCCGCGACAAAGAGGTTCGCGAGGTGTTGCTTGCCGTTGAAAACGAAGAAGAACTTTGGAATATGTTGGTTCGCCGCACTCGCAAAGCGGTCCAATAGAGGTGAGCGGATATCCGCTGGATACCGTCGTGGTGGCTGGCTCTGATTTGTGGCCTGATTCCATAGCGAGACTTCAATGAGAAAAGTGCACATGCGGCTTGAACGATCGGGGTTGGCTTGTGATTATCGTTCCAGCCACCCCGCTTGGCGGGGGTTTGGGATGTGAGGTTTAACTGCTAGGAGGAACAACAATGGCACAAGCAAGACTCTACCTTTCAATGATTCCCGAAGCGCTGGTTGCATCGATGCTTTCCCCGGAGGAGTTTGGCCGCTATCTGGCGGTGGGTTCTCACAAACAGGCGAGCGGTGCAGCGATCTATTTTGAAATCGATCCGGATTTCAGCAGCGATTTCTTCAATATGGATATCGTGCCGGAGCGCTGCGTCGCGCACGACGACGGTTCTCCGAAGCGTTCGCTTTATTTGGGGATCTACCGGGTGCTCGAACACATTCCGCTTGAAGCGCTCGGGAAACTGTATCTAACGACTAGGGATGGACAGGTTCTGGCTTTGGACCAAGGCGAACTGCCCGCCGAATTTCCCGCCGAGCACTATCTCTATGATGAGATTGGCCCGGTTCATCCATTGATCGCCAGCAACCTTGACCCCGCGGCCTTTACCCAGTTTGTGACGAATCCGGGATCGCCCGTGTGCGTCCCGAAAATATTTTTCGCGCAACTTGATCCCTCTGCCATCATCGGTTCCGACCAGACCGCCGAAGGCGCGCCGGCCATTCACAACCTTCCCGAGCGGATCAAGGAATGCTTCCGGGAGTTGGATGCGGCGGACAAACCCACCAAAACGGTCGATCGAACCCGCCAGCTGACCTTCCGGTGGAACCACATCAAAGATGGCTACTTCATCGGCGACCAGAGCCGGTTGCTCTATTATCCATTCCCCTCGGAAGACAGGCTCGAACAGGATCACCATAAATGGTGGCGCTCCGCTACGCTTTGATCTGCGGGGGGCGGTTCGGGTAGCGACCTTTATTCATTCTTGGCTGCCGGTTGCGGTCACGCCAAGGTCTTTCAGGAGGCCATCCGCCAATCGGTAGATCCAGCCGTGGACATGGAGCTGTTGCCCGGCCTCCCACGCCCGTTGAACCATGGTGGTGTTGCAGACGTTGGAAACCTGTTCGATGACGTTGAGCTCGCACAGGCGGTCTTTTCGTTTTTCGGGGTTCTCGATGGCGTCGAGCTGTTCGGAATGGAAGCGGTAGACATCGCGGATATGCCGCAGCCAGTTGTCGATCAGTCCGTGGTTGTCATCGTCCATGGCGGCCGTGACGCCGCCGCAACCATAGTGGCCGCAGACGATGATGTGCTTCACCTTCAGCACCTCGACGGCATACTGGATGACGGAGAGGCAGTTGAGGTCGGTATGAACGACGACGTTGGCAATGTTGCGGTGGACAAACACCTCGCCGGGCGGAAGGTTTACAATCTCGTTGGCCGGCACACGGCTATCCGAGCAGCCGATCCAGAGATATTCCGGGTTCTGCTGCTTCGATAGTTGTTCAAAGAAGCCGGGTTGTTCCTTGGCAATTTGGTCGGCCCACTTGCGGTTGTTGTCGAAAATCTGTTTTAACGATTTCATGTTCTACCTCGGCTGATTGGTTGGTTGGCATTCTTCCAATCCTAGGAAGAAACACCAGCCCAAAGTTGTGTTTAGCCCGATCTATGCATTTTCGCCGGCGATCCAGCCGGTGGTCCAGCAGAGCTGCAGCGAGAAGCCGCCGGAGGGGCGGCTGAGGTGCAGCAGGTCGCCGATGATGAAGAGGTTGGGGTGCAGCCGCGAAACCATGGTGCGCGTGTCGACCTCGTCCATGTCGATCCCGCCGTCGCAGACCACCGCCCAGTCGTAGCCCATGGTTCCGGTGATCGTGAACGGCAAACCCTTGAGCCGTAGCACGAGTGTTTTGCGCTCTTCCTGCGTAGCGACGTTGACTTTTTTGTCCAGCAGCTCCGGCGGGAGGTGCGCAGCGAATGCGCGCGCCATTCCGGTCGGGGCGAGTTGCTTCGCCACGTTGCGGATCAGCTTGTTTTTGTTTTCGCCGAAAATCTCCAGCACGCGTCGGTCGAGCAGATGCGGTTCCATATCGGGGAACAGGTCGATGCTCGCCGCCACCGGCCCGTGCTTGAGCAGCTTCTTCACCTCGTGCGCGCTGTTGAGGATCAACGGCCCCGAGACGCCGAAATGCGTGAAGAGGATTTTCCCGGTTTTGGAAAGCGGTTTGCCGTTGCCGGGGGTGAAGGTGATCTTCATCGGATCGAGCGTGGTGCCCGAGAGGTCCTTCACCCACTGTTCTTTTGCGCGCAGGGGAACGATGTCCGGCGTGGCGGCGTGGACGGTGTGGCCGGTTTCCCGCAGCCAGTCCGGCGCGGCACCCGCCGATCCGGTGGCGAGGATGACGCTTTCGGAGGCGACCGAACCCCGGTCCGTTTCGATGCCGACAATCTTTCTGTCCTCAAGCAGCAAATGCTTCACTTCGGTTTCCATCCGGATTTCGACGCCGTGCTCCTGCATGTATTCCGCCAGCACGCGGGTTACGTCGGCGGCCTGGTGGGTTTCGGGGAAGGCGCGCTTGCGCTCCTCGACGACGAGCGGCAGGCCGCGCTCGGCAAAGAAGTCGAACGTCTCCCGCACCGCAAAGCGCGAGAAAGGGGAAAAGAGAAACTTGGCGCCATCGCCGAAAGAAGAGAGGAAGGTGCGGGTGTCGAATTCCGCGTTGGTAATGTTGCAGCGGCCGCCGCCGGTCAGGTTCAGCTTTTCGCCGAACGTCGGGTTCTTTTCCACCAGCAGCACGCGGCGGCCATATTCCGCGGCATGCCCCGCCGCCATCATGCCCGCCGGCCCGCCGCCCACCACAACTACATCGAAACGTTCCATGCGCGGGAATCTAGCAGATGGTTTCGCCGATGCAATTCATACGGCCATTCCGCTACGTTTCTTCTCTTGAATTCGGTTGATACGCTCTGAATTAGGCACCATTTTCTATATCGTATATGATATATTTTATCCTAAAATAGGCCATATTTTGGTGGTTTTATATAGTATACGATATATTTTTGTGCGGCGGTTTTTGCCGGGTTATGCAAAAAAGGCACCCCACTTCGCCCGCCAAGGTCTATGTTCGCAGCAGATTGAAGCGCCGGGGTTGCAGGAATCTACCGAGCAGTTTTCCGGCGTTGGATGCGGAGACGATGCCGGGCTCGGTGGCGGCGAGCCTGCGGTAGATTCCGAGCAGCCGGTCGCCGTATGCCTTTAAGCTGTAGCGCTCCTGCACGATCTTTCGGTTTTTTTCAATCAACGCTTCATTCGCCGAAAGATTAAACGCAGGAAGTAGCCCGCGATCTGCCGGGTTTTCGACGAGGTGGCGGATGGCGTTGCGCTGAAGTTCTTCATCGAGAATGCCGAAGTCGACTTTGCCGCCACGGACCAGTGCGGCCTTGGCCTGCTCGAAATAGTGGGGCGTCCAATCTTTGGAATAGGCGGCATAGCTGGCTTGCATGGCGGATTCCAGCGTTTGGAAAAACCTCCTTTCTCCGACCCATTCAAGCGGGATGGGCAGGGTGGTGTAGAGCGTTGAAAGGTCTAGCCCCTCGTCCGCAAAGTCGGTGGTGATTTCGGGAAGGTTGCGCCCGATGAGCATCTTGCCTTCGAGCCACGGTTCGAGGAAGGCGAGGCCGAAGCCTTCGGCAATGCTGGTGGAAATCAAGGCGTCCGCATTCTGAACCAGTTCGGAAAAGTCGTGCTTTCGTCCCGCATCAAATTCGACGGGAAGGCCCAGTTCCTCCGCGAATTCAACCCATTTGTTATAGTAGCCCTGCCAAACGGGGTTTTGCGGGGCGAGTGTGCTGACAAAGCGGTAGTCCTCTGGCGCGAGCAGGCTCCACAGTAAAAACTCGCCCAGGTTCTTGCGGCGGATCGCCCGTGCGGGATAGACAATCGTGCGGGCTCCGCAGGGCGGGATTGTACATGGAAGCGCCGTCACGGCGTTGGGGAGTTCGTACACGTTGGGGATGCCGATGGCTTCGAGAAAGGCCTTGTCGCGGAAATTGATCGGCGCATACCAGATGTGGTCGGCGATGGGATACAGAATGTTTTCAAGTTCCTCTCCAAGGTGCTTGCGCAGGAGTTGGTAGTTTTCAGGGCGGCCATCCTCGGCAAAGTCATGGGGTTGGAGCAGGAGGCGGCACCCGGCATTGGCAAGGTGCCAAACCAATTGCGGCATGAAACTATTCTTTCCGAGCGCATGGTTGTGGATGTGCCAAATGTCGGGGTTGCGCCCGAGCAGGCAGCGCGCGGTAAAGCGCAGGTCTTCTGCCAGTTTCCCGCTTTCAGAATGTTTGGTATCGGAATATTCCAAGGGATGGAAAGGTTCGGTTAGCGGGGTGAGCGAATCGCCCGGTGCGGGAGCTTCGCCGGTGAGCACAAGCACATCGACGCTATCGCCCAGCGATTCGACCGCACGCTCAATGACCCTCGTCACCCCGCCGGGTCGCAAGTGGTAGTGTACGATGGCAACTGCTAGCTTTTCGCTCATTTATCAATGCCGAACTTTTCACGGTATTCGGGGATGTCGATCATGGGCGGGCGTTCCTCTTCGACGATTTCGTAGGCGATCTGCTCGAAACTTTCATCGTTGACCTGGAACTGGCGCAACAGGGTGTTTAGTTCGGGGAGGTCGCCGATCACGCCGAGGGATTCGGCGCGGAAGAGGAAGGTGCGCAGGATGCCGAATGCCATCTTGCCGAGGTCGCGCGTCTCCTGGTTGCGGTGGACGCGCTGGTCGAGATCGACTTGCGCGATGGCTTTCATGCCCCATTTTTCATAGACATCGATCAGATGCGAGGTTTCGACGCCGTAGCCGATGGGGAAGGGGATTTGATCGAGCACTTCGCGGCGCACGGCATATTCGCCGGAAAGCGGTTGGATCAGTCCGGTGAGGTCGGGGAAGAACAGCGAGAAGAGCGGGCGCACGAGAATCTCCGTTACGCGACCGCCTCCGGAGGGTCGCACCCCTTGCGAGAAGGCCAACGGCCGGTCGTAGAAGGCTTTGACGTAGTGGACTTCGGGGCGATAGATGAGCGGAGCAACGAGGCCGTAGGCAAAGCGCGGGTGGATGTTTTTTATGTCGGCATCGACATAGACGATAATGTCGCCGGTGAGTTCGTAGACGGCCTTCCAGAGGTTTTCACCCTTGCCTTTCTTTTCGCCGTATTGCGGTAGGATCTCGGCGGAAAGATGGACGTCCGCTCCAAACGTAGCGGCGATTTCGCGGGTGTTGTCCGTGGATCCCGAATCGATTACAGCAATCTCATCGAGCAGGGGATAGCGATCCATCAGCTCCGACTTGAACATGACGATCTCCTTGCCGATCGTCTTTTCTTCGTTGAGCGTCGGAAGGCAGAGCGAGATCTTCAGTCCCTGCTTTTCCTTCTCTTCCACCAGTTTCTTGATATCCCAGAACCGGGAGTGGTGGATGGTGTTGTTTTTGATCCAGTCATTCAGTTCCATGGCAGAATTCTCCGTCGATGGCTAGCAACACGGCAAGGAGCTGCGCCAGTCCTTTGTAGATGGGTTGGATGCGGATGGTTTCGTTTAGGTCGTGCAGGTTGGCGGCTTCCGTGAGTCCGAGTGTCACGGCGGGCAGATTGCGGCTGATGAGTTCGGAAACCTCCGATATGCTTGGGAATATTCTGGGCTTCAAATCCAGCTTCTCCATGATCTGGCGGCAGCACTTAACCAGCGGGTGGCCGACATCGATCCCGCCGGGTTCGCGGATGGAGACCACCTCGAATTCGATCTTCGCGTTATATTTCGAGGCGATGTCGGCGACGATGTCGTCGATGCGCCCGCGGATTTCCCGGACGATTTCCGAGCCTTCGCTCCTTACCTCGAAGCGCAGGCTGGATTGCGTGGCCATCACGTTGTAGCTCTTTCCGCCGCGCACGGCGCCAAGCACAATAGATGTTTTCGGCCGCCGCGGAATCGGGATTTCCAGTATGCGGTTGATGACGTCGTTGAGCGCAATGATCGCACTGCTTTCGCCAACGCGCTGCCATTCGAGTTCCTCGGGCAGCTTGCAGGTGATCAGGCCGCGGAACATGCCTTCGGCGGTGTAGCTCAACCGGCCGAGCTGGGCCCCCTCGATGCAGATGCCCGCATCGATGGGCAGGCGGTTGTTGTCCATGAAAAACCGCAGGCCATCAAGGTTGCCCCGGCCCAGCCCCTTGGTGCTGGCGAGCAGGACAAGGTTGGCATTGAGCTGGATGCCGAGTGTTTCAAGCAGGGAGGGCAGGGTGGCCAGTGCGGCCATGCCGAGGCTGTTGTCGGCCACGCCCGGACCGATGATTTTATCGGTGCGCACGCTGATGGTGTGGTCGCTTTTTTCCGAGTGAACCGAGTCGGCATGGGCAACGAGCAGAATGTTTCGGGAGGGATCCTTGCCTTGGATGATGCCGACGCCGTTGCCCGCCTCGTCGGTGGAGACATTTTGCAGACCGCATTCGGTCATGCGTTGCAATAGCAATTTAACGCGGGCTTCCTCTTCGAAAGTCGGGGCGGGGATTTCGCTCAGCATGATCAGGTTGGCGATTAGCATCTCCTGTATTCCCGCCGCGCCCTTTTTCATTTTCGGCAAGACCGCCAGAATTTCGTTGATGTTCTTGAATTGTGTATCCATAGAAAGCCCCAAGTTGGTCCCAAGACCCCGACCTTAGCAGAGCGGGAACCCCCTGGCCAACATGCAATGGACTGATTTCTACAGAGTTGTTATTAGTGCTTTATTTCAAGTTCCTGTGCGGTATCCTCCCGGTAGGAAAGGAAGTATCCATGAGCGAGAATATTGGATTTGTTTCGACGCGGTTTTCCGGAATGGACGGGGTTTCACTTGAAAGCGCAAAATGGGCGAAGGTGCTTTGGGACCATGAGTTCCGGAGCTTTTGGTATGCCGGGCGTCTCGACCGCGACCCGGACGTGAGCTACTGCGTGCCCGAGGCGCATTTCGGACACCCGGAAAATGTTTGGATCAACGAACGCATCTGGGGCAGATCCTCCCGCGATCCGGTGGTGAGCCGTCGCGTCCGCGACATGGCGGAATACCTCAAGACCACCCTCTACAGATTCGTCGACCGCTTCGATTTGAAAATCCTGGTTTTCCAGAATGCGCTGACCATCCCGATGCACGTCCCCCTTGGTGTGGCCATCACCGAATTTCTGGCCGAAACGCGTATTCCATCCATTGCCCACCACCACGACTTCTATTGGGAACGCGTGCGCTTTTCCGTCAACTGCGTGCCCGACTATCTCGACCTCGCCTTCCCGCCGCGCGACGACCAGCTCCAGCACGTCGTCATCAACCAGGCGGCGCGCGAAGAGTTGTCGTGGCGCAAGGGCTTGTCGTCCGAGCTGATCCCGAACGTATTCGATTTTGAAACGCCGGCGCCGGAGCCGGACGACTATACCGAAGGCCTGCGCGCCGACCTCGGCTTTGCGGAGGACGATATCCTCATCCTTCAACCGACGCGCATCGTGCCGCGCAAAGGCATCGAGCATTCGATCAAACTGCTCGAATCGCTGGGCGATCCGCGCATGAAACTGGTGGTTTCACACTCGGCAGGCGACGAAGGCTACGAATACCAGCACATGCTCGTGGAGTTGGCGCACGACTCGAACGTCGACCTGCGCATCATCGACGGCCGCATCGGCGAGATCCGCCAGAAAAACCATGCCGGCGAAAAAATGTACACCCTGTGGGATCTCTATCCGTTCGTCGATTTCGTCACCTATCCCAGTCTCTACGAAGGCTTCGGGAACGCCTTTCTCGAAGCGGTCTATTTCAAGCTCCCCATCCTCATCAACCGCTATTCCATCTTCGCCCGCGACATCGAACCGAAGGGTTTCCGCGTTCCGCTCATGGATGGCTATCTGACCAAGCAGGTGATCGACGATGTCCGCCGCCTGCTCGACGACGAAACCTACCGGCGCGCAACCGTGGAACACAACTATGCCGTGGCCAACCGCTTCTTCAGCTACTCGGTGCTGCGCCGAAGCCTGCGCACGCTTATCACCAACATCCGGGGATTGGAACCATGATCAAGAATCTCAACATCCATGCATTGAAGAGAATGCGCAACCGCCTCAACCGTCTCTATGGCCCGCAGGAGGTGGAGTGCCTGTTGGAACGCATGGTTGCGCTGATTGGCCGCTACGGGGTGGGATTCGAAGGCTGTTCCAGAGCGGCGGAACGGTGGAACGAAACCTCGTCGGTATTGATCACCTATGGCGACATGGTTCAAAACGGCGACGAGCCGCCCTTGAGGGTGCTGAAGCGCTTTGCCGACCAGTATCTGGCCGGTGCGATCAATACCATCCATATCCTGCCGTTCTCCCCCTATTCCTCCGATGACGGGTTTTCCGTTATCGACTACCGCCAAGTCGACCCAAACCTTGGAAGCTGGGACGACATCCAGGATCTTGGCCAAGGATTCAAGCTGATGTTCGATCTCGTGCTCAACCATGTCTCGCGCAAGAGCAAATGGTTTGCCGACTATGTCGCCAACATTGCGCCCTATCGCGACTTCTTCATCGAGGTCGATCCCGAGACGGATCTTTCCGCCGTGACGCGCCCCCGCAATCTCCCGCTGCTCACCCCCGTGCATACGCGCCACGGCGACACGCATCTGTGGACCACGTTTAGCGACGACCAGATCGATCTCGACTTTTCCAACCCCGATGTCCTGTTCGAATTCCTCGACATCCTGATGCTCTACATCGCCAGCGGCGCGACCATCGTGCGGCTCGATGCCATTGCCTACCTCTGGAAACAGATCGGCACAAACTGCATCCATCTCAAGCAGACGCACGAAGTCGTCAAGCTCATGCGCGACCTGCTCGACATGGTCGCCCCCGAAGTCGTCCTGCTCACCGAAACCAACGTGCCGCACGAGGAAAACATCTCCTACTTCGGCGATGGCGACGAAGCGCACATGGTCTACCAATTCAGCCTGCCGCCGCTCTTGCTGCATGGACTAATGAACGGTAGCGCAACCCACCTGACCCAATGGGCATCCTCCCTCGACGAACTCCCCGGCCACTGCACCTATTTTAATTTCACCGCCTCGCACGACGGCATCGGCGTCCGTCCCTTGCAGGGCATCATTCCCGATGAAGAGCTGGATAAGCTGGCCGCACGCGTGAAGGAACTCGGAGGCCACGTTTCCTCCAAGGCCAACTCCGACGGCAGCGAAAGCCCGTACGAACTCAACATCACCTACTTCGACGCACTGGGCGACGATCCCGAAACCGTTACCGATCTCCACCTCGCGCGCTTCCTCTGCTCGCAGACCGTCGCGATGGAACTGCGCGGCGTACCCGCCGTCTATTTCCACAGCCTCACCGCCACGCGCAACAACCACGCCGGCGTCGAAGAAACCGGGCGCGCCCGCACCATCAACCGCAAGAAATGGCAAGAAGACGAGCTGGAGACCCTCCTCGCCGACGCCCGTTCCCCGACCGCGCGCGTCATGAAAGAATACCTTCGCCGTCTCCAGTTGCGCTCACAGAACAAGGCCTTCCATCCCGACGCCGCACAAAACATTATCGACATGGGGGCGGAGGTTTTTGTGGTTGAGCGCGAGCGGGCGGGTGTCAGGGTCGTCTGCATCAGCAACTTCACCGACCAATATATGGAACTAAGGATTGATGGCCACCTGTTTGAAATCAACAAAGCCGACGCCTGCTCCGACATCCTCACCGGCCTCCGCTACATGGGCGAAAGCAAGCTCATTGCCCTCGATGCCTACCAAACCGTCTGGCTGCAAACTTGAGCCTGTTTTTTTTTCGCACGTAAAAAGTTCCAGCCACTGGACCTTTTTTGCTAGGTTGCCCGACCATTGGAAAACGGAAAGGATTCTGGATGAACAAGGCTGAATTGATCGTGGCGCTGGACGTGCCGAATGCAGAGGCAATGGAGGAAAAACTCCAGGAATTGCCCGATTTTATTGAATGGTACAAGGTGGGGCTGGAAATCTTCTGCGCGGAGGGGCCGGCGGCGCTCGAACCCCTGAAAAAACGCGGAAAGAAGATTTTCCTCGACCTCAAGCTACACGATATTCCTCGGACCGTTGGCCATGCGGTAAAAACCGCCGCCGCGCACGGGGTCAACCTGATGACCGTTCACGCCGTCGGTGGGCGTGCCATGCTCGAAGAAGCCGCCAAGGCCGCCTCCGAGTGCGAAAATCCACCCAAGCTCGTTGCCGTCACGACACTGACGAGTCTGAGCCAGGATGATTTCACCGATCTTGGAATTGATCGCACGGTTTCAGAGCAGGCATTGGCGCTGGGGCGTCTAGCCATTTCATCGGGTATCGATGGCCTGGTAACGAGTGCGCACGAAGCGAAAGTTCTGCGCGAAGAATTCCCGGATGCGCTCCTCGTTGTGCCGGGTATCCGTATGCCGGAAGGCGACGTGGGCGATCAAAAACGCGTCGCAACGCCATCGTTCGCCGTGGAGCAGGGTGCAACCCACCTCGTGGTTGGCCGCCCGATCGTGCAGGCCGCCGATCCGGTCGCCGCTGCAACAGCCATGTTAAGCGATATGGAAGGATAGATTGCTGGAGGGACGGGCTCTGTCCCGTCCTAACGGCAGGACGGAGCCCGTCCCTCCAACTCGAGAAAAAGGATAGATTATGAGCAAGCCAAAAGTTTTGATAATTACGGGATACGGGGTGAACTGCGAGGCGGAATCCGAGCATGCGTGGAAGCTGGCGGGCGCAGAGCCCAAGCTGGTGCATCTGAACGATTTGCTGGACCATCCCGACCAACTCGAAGATTTCCAAGCGATGATGTTTATCGGTGGGTTTTCCTACGGAGACCACATGACCAGCGGCCATGTTTTTGCCCTGCGCGTGAAGCACCACATGCAATCACAACTACAAAAATTCATTGACGATGGAAAATTGATCATAGGCGTCTGCAACGGTTTTCAGGTAATGACCAAGATGGGGCTGTTGCCCGGACTGGACGGCGAATATTTCGAACCCAAGGTTTCGCTGATGCAGAACGACTGCGGCACCTTCCAAAACTTTTGGTGCGACATCCGCTTCGAGGATCGTTCCCCATGCGTTTTCACCAAAGGGCTAGGCACCATGCCGCTACCCATCCGCCACGGCGAAGGCAAGATCTTTACGCTCGACCATGAACTGCTCGAAAAGCTCGAAGCCCAAGGGTGCGCGGCCGCGCGCTACGTCGATGCCGACAACAACCCGACGCAGGAATTTCCGGCCAACCCGAACGGCTCGCTCAATGCGATTGCCGGACTGTGCGACCCGACCGGTCGTATCTTCGGCATGATGCCGCACCCGGAGGCCTACCTCTTTCCGGAAAACCACCCCAACTGGGACCAGCAAAAGCTCGCCGGCGAATTACCCGAACAGGGCCTTGGCCTCAAGCTCTTCGAGAACGCCGTGAACTTTATCAACGGCCATTAGCGCGTTGTAGTTCTGGTTTGAATCCTATATCCAGGCTTTTCCGTGTGGGTAAAGCGTCGGTTTTTATACGGATTCCGATGCGTTGAAAGCCTCTCGTTTATATCATATATCATATATTTTAGGGCGATTTTGCGCTGAATTAGAGTATTTTATATGATATACGGATATTTTTTCTCTATATCAAGCGCTTGAAATGAGCCAAGTATGGGAGCATTTATTGGC